>JAEIOE010000063.1 GCA_016342455.1 Mycoplasmatota bacterium
AGTTTTTTATAACTATTTAGCCATAAATTACTCTTTTAATATATTATCTTGTGTTTGTAACTGCAAAAGTCAAGAAAGAATTACATGCGTATTAATATCGAAAGCACCTCTTTTGAGGTGCTTTTTTTGTCGTTATTCAAGCGTTTTATCTAATATTGGCATTATTCAAGTTTTAAATATAATTCTTGTCCTAATTCAAACCTACAGCAATATGTTATCACATATTATATTCCAGTTTTAAATGCTATAAATAATAAAGGGCCTCCTTAGAAGCCCTTTTTTCTATTTAATTGCTTGTATTTCAGATTTTGTAGGTATAGAATATTGCGCACCTAATCTTGTAACCGTAATAGAAGCTGCTAAATTACCGTACACACAAGCTTCTTCTATCGTATTGTTATTTATTAACGCTGAAACAAAAGCGCCTAAGAAGGTATCCCCTGCAGCTGTAGTATCTACTGCTTTTACTTTCCTTGAAGCTATTTTCTTAAGAGTTCCATCATAGAAAGCAACACCTTTAGATCCTAAAGTAATAATTATATTTTTAACAGCTAAGTCTTTAAAGAATTTTGTAATAGCTATAATAGTATCATCATCCTTTGGTTTAATACCCGATAAGTTAAAACACTCCGTTTCATTTAGAATTAAATAATCTAAGCCTTGATAAATTGATTTATCTAAACATATTACAGGTGAAGGATTTAAAACAGTTATTAAGTTTTTTTCTTTTGCAAGAGATAAACCGTATTCTATCATTTTTAAATCTATTTCTAACTGAGTAACAAAATAATCTCCAGCCATTGCCTTTAGTAATGCCTGATCAATTTGAGATTTCTTAATAGCTTGGTTCGCTGCCTCATAAACAATAATAGAGTTTTCTGCTTTCTCTAAAACAATAAATGCTTTACCTGAAGCAAAGATATCAGATACTAGTACATGATCTGTATTGATATTCTTTGAATTAATTGCTTCTAACAATAAGTTACCATCTAAATCATTTCCTACAGCAGCTATAAAAGTAGTTGCAATATCATTATTAGCAATAGCTATCGCTTGATTTGCCCCCTTACCGCCGGGATTCTTTGTAAAAGCCTTAGCAGAAACTGTTTCACCCTTTTTAGGTGATTTATTTACTTCTATCACATAATCCATATTGATACTGCCTAAAACATATACCATTATTTTACTCCTTCAATTCAGAATTCTTATTACTGTTTGATTATATTAGAAATGTTTTAATATTTCAATTAAACTTTTATTTTTTTATACAGCTTTTTAGATGAAATGAAAAATATAATTATCGAATAAATAATATATGCAACTCCAAGTAGTTTGATGATGAAATCCAAAACTGATAAATCATTTGAATTTGTAAACAAATAGATTAGATTGGTCGCTATCATTAACACTCTAATTAAATTAGTTAAAGCAGTTAAAAAACTTCTTAGTTTAGATTTATCTAAAATAATTTTACTTCTTTTTTCAATACTTAAAGATATCATTAATAAAAATAGGGAAAAGACATATAGAAATATAATGAGTTTATATATCCAAAATTCATTACCTCTAAAGTAGTGAATCATCGACATCACAAAATATATTGTAAATAGAATGGCTGATATAATGTACTGTACTGAATAATACTTATTCTTCACTCTATTAATTTTTTCTTTATCAATGTTTTTCTTCATATGCTACTCCTAATTTGCTTAGTAAAATTTATTATTTTATTCTTCAATTAGTCTGCGATTCATCAAACTATTTAATTCTGCTCTCGGATTAGCATTATCAAATAATATATGATAAATTGAATCGATAATTGGTGTTTTTAAATCAAGTTCTTTCGATAAATTATAGGCAGATTTACAGGTTTTAGTTCCTTCAACTACCATCTTTACTTTTTCTTGAGCAACTTCGAAACTTAGACCTTTACCAATGAATAATCCAAAAGAATAGTTTCTAGAAAGAGCTGAAGTACAGGTTACGATCAAGTCTCCTACTCCCACTAAACCATTCAAAGTAGATTCATCTCCACCTAATGTGGAAACAATTCTCTTCATTTCTACTAAGCCTCTAGTGATCAAGGCTGATTTTGTGTTAATTCCATATCCTAAGCCATCAACAATTCCTGATGCGATGGCAAATATATTTTTTAATGAACCACTTAACTCTACTGAGATTAAATCAGTTGAGGTGTATACTCTAAAGTAATCATTTGAAAATAGCTTTTGTATTCTTTTAGCCGATTCAAAATCATTACTGGAAGCTACTACGGAAGTGATTTTCTTCAGGATAACTTCTTCTGCGTGTGACGGACCCGACAACGCAACATAACTTTTTATTAAATTTTCATCTAATTCATCTGAAACTATTTCTGAAACTCGTTTATGAGTTTTTAATTCTATACCTTTAGATACATTACAGAACACTACACTTTTTGTTAAAATCTTATTGATATCTTTTAACACTGTTCTGATATAAGCTGTAGGTAATGCTAATACAATTAAATCGACCTCAGTTAAGGCTAAAACCAAATGATTTGTTGCTTTAAGTGAGTGATTTAATATTATATTTGGTAACTTTTGATTTGTATGACATTCGTTAATTTCATTGACTGTTTCTTCAGAAACATCATAGATTATTACCGAATATCCCTTTTCAACTAATAAATTTGCAAGCGTAGTTCCCCAAGAACCTCCGCCTATGACTGTTATTCTTTCCATATTTTCTCCTTTTTCTCTTATGGATTCTATTAAATTGTCTGTACCATAAACATTATAATATAATTAGGTCATATCGCAAAAAGATTTTTTTGTGATCAATGAAAGAAGGACCTGTAGTTCTTAAAAACCCTCTCAGATTCTTGATTTTTCAGGCCCTTCTATTTATTTACATACATCTTATCATTTCACAGCTTAATCTGATTCTTCAGATTCTTTGAATTCAACAATAAGGCTTCACTTTAAAATATTTTAGATTTTAGAAATTAATATTTAACTTCAAAGATTTCGCATATTCATAACTGATTGGATTACTATCCATCGTGCACTTATAAGCATCTTCATCATGCATTCTATTAACGATATCCTTTGTAGACTGCTTTCCTAGCTTATCAATTACAAAGGCTAAAACACTTTTATGTTCACTTGTTAGTAAAGTATAGTTAAAATTCTTAGTTTCAGAAAACTTCTTACTAATGTTTTCACAGATGTATTCTTCTTTATAAGTGATTCCATCTAGAGAAAGTATCAAATCATAGTTTTTAGCAAGTGCACCCATTTTGTGTTTAAAGTACTCTTGACCAGTTATACTTTGATTATACAGTTTATAGTTTAAAAAATCGCTATACCAAAGTAACTTCATTAGTTTGACAAGGTACAAGTCATCTACCTTAGAAGCGAGATAGTTGATTACTTCTATAACTAGAGTAATATCTAATTCCTTATTACCTTGGTATGTATTTGAAGCAAAATCATTGTAATTCGAAGTGATTGAATTAATCTTGTAAATATTACTTGATTCATATAAGACCTGTTTTGTTTGAATCATAGTTTTCTTATATGATTTCTCTGATAAAGTATCTTTATTCTTAATCAATCTTTTGTATAAAAATTCAGGGTTTTCCTGTATTTCAGATAATATATCATCATGAGCTCTATCTTGCACATGGTGGTTTTCATATCTAGTTAGTGTTAGTTCCCCCCAACTCAATACACGAGAAAGCTCTTTTCCACTTAAAGCATATTTTTTTCTAATATCATTTATTTCTTTTGAAGTCTTCAATCCTACTTTTTCTCTATAGGCATCTTTCATACGGATGTCGTTTTCATTTATTAAATCCTCTGGTATTAAGTATTCATCAGTCTTCTCACACAATAATTTTTTTGATATATATTCTATTTCTTGATTCTTGAAAATTGTTTTTTCTTTGACTTCTACTTTTTTTAATGGGTGATACTCCATGCATAAAAAGCAAAAATGTTCGTTATTCTTTTCCATAGTTTTCAACGCTTTCCTTTACTTATAAGGAAAACTATCCTTTCCTATTACTTGATCGCTGTAATGAAATGACATTACGAATACATTTGAGTTAACTTTTTCTAGCAATTCTACTCTAATCTTAATATACACGTTATCAGCCTTGTATTCTTTTGCAAACACATACATTGGTTTTCTTTTAGGATATCTTGTATCCAAAACTGAACACTGGTAATCTTCAACTGTTAATTTAGCTAGTTCTTTCCTAATAAAATCCGTCGGTTTTTGATTAGGGGCTAAATCACTTATAGTGAAGATATTTGTAAATCTAGGATTTCGATTCTCATCTACTTTTCTTGATTCTTGAAACACAATCTGACAATGTGAATCCATTAAAGCATATTTTAGTTTTGCTAAATAAGCCATTACTTCCTCCAACGTGTCAATCAACCTTTTCTGGCTCATTTTATCACCTGGCCCTTATGCTTATTCGGTATCAATTGATACCCATTAAATTATAGCATATAGAATACATTTTATCAACTCTAAATTAAGAATTTGAAATATTATGAATACTCAAATATATTTTTACTATTACTTATCTTGATTTTAAGCGATAATCATTTTCACGTCTATATAAGAAAACCTCCAAAGCATCTGCTTTAGAGGTTTCATATCATTTATTTAGTTAGTCTATTCTTCTTCGTTCTAATAAATATAATAATCGGTATTACAAATATTCCTATGATCAATAACGTTTCAATATACTGTATAAACCCTACAGAACTAAATTCTCCTAAAGATATTTTATTTTCTAAAAATGCTAAGATACTGAATAACCAAGTAATATTAAATAAGAATAACAAAATTAAACTAGTTTTTAAGGCTTTTGCTATCCCTCTTGAATAGAAAGATATAATAAGACCCGCTAAGATAAGATATGGTAGATACAAGAATACATCAATAGTGAAATACTGATTATCATTAAATAAAGAATCCCCAATAAATAATACAAATGAAATTAAAGCCAACAGTCCTGTTATCCAAATAAGTCTATCTTTAATTGGATTAACAATTCTCTTTATCTCAGTTTTCGCATTAATTAAATCAATTAACTCTTCATCTGATTTATCTTCTAATTCTAATAACTCTTCATATGGATTACCATCTAGCCTTAATAGACCAGCAAATATAGGTTCTGTCTTGAAGTTTTTATTCTTAAGCTCTATCACTTTTCGTTTAAATAGTTCTCCTCCAAGTTTTAAAAGTCTATCTTCTACTAACATATGACGATAGCCATTTTGTTTATCTGTAGGAGTAGCTTCCGCATAGATTTCTATTTGGAAATCATCAACTAAAAAACGAATAACAGTGTTTTCTCTTTTATTCGTCACTTTGAAGTTATCAAAACTAGAAAAATGTTCAATTACAATTTGTTTGAACTCATTAAAATCAAAAACGTAACAAATAATATCCAAATCAGACAGGTCAGTATCTATCCCTAAGGGAATCGTACCTACAAGTATTGGATTATATTGTTTTAATGCATTAAATACATTTATTTTCGTTAATACATTATATGCAAGTTTTTGCTTTGCTGAGCCATTTTTTAAATAGCTTATGTCTTTATAATTGTCCATATGCATTTACCTCATACTAATTTTAACATATATCACTAAAAAAGGCATTGCTCAGTTGAACAATGCCTTAAATAATTATTCTAAAACAAGACCTGCATTAACCAATTTTACTCCATTTTGAAGTGAATCTCCAACTGGACATGTTCTTTCAATGAATGCTACAAATTCTTCCATTTTTTCTCTTGGTTCATTTGTTTTAAAATGCATGGTATAACGTATTTCTTGGAAACCGACTCTTACATCAGCCTTACCCATAAAACCAGCAAGGTCTATGTCTCCTTCGATTTCTGTATGGAATTCTTCAAATGTAATGTCATGTGCTTTTGCAAATGCAGCCGCAACGATTGCTTGGCAACCTCCTAATGCTCCTAAAAGCACTTCTACTGGGCTCATTGCTATATCAGTTCCACCTAAACTTTTAGGTTCATCTATAAGAAACGTAAAGTTTCTTGACTTTGTTTCTACTTGCATACCGTTTGCTAATTTGGTAGCTTTCGCTTTGAATGTTGTTAACATATTTTAGTATCTCCTTTCGCAGTTCTACTGCTTAAGCACATACTAACATTTTATAGTATTTGAAGTCAAGAAATGTTGCTGAAAACTTATCAAATTATGATGTGTTTGTGAATATCACAGCAACTAGCAATTAAATATACTGCGGCTCACTCAATAACTAGTGACGCTTGTTCTATAAGACGAATAGCATCAACATATACAGTTTCACCAGTTCCATTGTTAATTACTATTCGTAAATAACTAGCCACCGCTGATACATCTCCACTAATTTCTGTTTGAACATAAATCCATCTATTGTTTTCTAAAACAGTCACTGTTTCGTTAATCAACTCAATGTTATTTTCTTTTTCTAATAATGTGATAGTAAATCCTGTTGTAGCACTACCTTCAACATAGATCCACATACCAATACTATATGCATTACCATTTGATGGATAATCTCCTCCAGTTAAATTAACATCAAGCCATGCAACTCCTCCAACCATTTTTAATGATTGAGAACCATTTAGATATTTTTCGCTTGTTTGAGTAACATCGACTGCAGAACTAAATCCCCATCCTTCCAGATTTTTATCAAAATTAACATCAGGATAAGGTGTAGATAAAGAAGCATTATTCCCTTCTTCGAAATAAACAACATACTCATTGCTGACTCCACCAGTTGTTTCAACTAAAATAGTTGTATAGCCTGGTAAAACACCTTTTGTTATTGTAATTGTATCTGAATTATCTATAGCTAAAGCTGTTACAGTTGGCGATGCTTCCGATATACCTGGTAAATATATATAATAAGTATTTCTAGTAGCTACAAAATCTTCTAAAGTTACACCATTTATTAATATTCCAGCAAGTAAGCCAGTTGAAGCTCCTCTTAAGTCAATTGTGTAGGTTTTTTCAGTTCCATCTTCTGCAGTAACGAGAATCGTTGTGAAGCCATCTACAGCCAATGCCCCAGTAACTAAAACTGTTGCATTAGGATTTAAAGCTGTTGCAGTAACTACTGGAATGTTTATTCCATCAGTTATATATACATAATCTTCTATAAGAGCATCGAATCCTGCTAAAGCGATGGAGTCTAATTGGATTTCATCTAATAAAGCATTAGAACTAACTCCATCGATAACTTGTAAGTCATCAACATAAATTATTGCTCCAGAATTGTTTTCAATTATAAATTTGATGCGATCACTTTCTAAGATATCTCCGAAATTTCCTTCGATGTAGACCCATTGATTTAATGCGATACCATCTATAATTTGTACTTCAGCAAATACTTCTTCAGCTGAAGTACTAATGGTAAAGCCTACTGCTTTTAATGTAAAGTCATATGTTGGTGCATCTGAATCAATATAAACCCATAGGCCTAATTTAATTGCATCACCAATAGTAGGAAGTCCTGCAACAAATTCTAGTTCTTTCCATACTGATGATTGGCTAATTGATTTTAATGCATATAATCCGCTGTGTACTTCTTCAGTAGATAATCCAGGTGTAGCCGCTGTACCAGACCATGTTTGCCAATCGAATGTAGCTTCAAAACCAAAGTTTGGAATATTATAAGCTAACGCATCTCTTACAGCAAACTCTATTGTATATACTGTTTCCTCTGCTCCATTTGTTACAGTTAAAGTAACTGTTTGAGGAGCAGCTATTACAGAACTCATTACTACAGTTGTTTCATCGTAGTAAGTTGAATAAGTAATAACAGGCATTACTGTATCTTCTAATAATATATAATAATCTGTTCTAGCAGAATTGAATCCTACTAATAAGACATCGTCTAATTTGATTGATTTTAAATCAGTTAATCCAGCTACCACATAAGAGATTGTATAAGTCTTAGTGGTAGTATCCTCCGCAGTGATTACAACAGTTGTGATTTCTGTTACATCAGCAGCTTGTGTCACAATAACTGTTGAATTAGTGTCAGCTGCAATAGCTGTTACTGTAGGAATAACTGATGTTGGTAAATATACTGTATAGTCTTGTACTGAAGGTAAGAAACCATCTAGTGCGATAGCATCTAAAGAGATAGAAGCTGCATCTGCATTATTTGAAGTAGATGTTTCTGTTACAGTCGTTGCGGCTTCTGAAGTTGTTTCTACAAGCGTTGTAACGGCTTGAGTAGTAAGTGCTTGAGTAGTAACTGCTTGGGTAGTAAGGGCTGTAGTCGTAGTAACTGCTTCAATAGTTGTTTGAGCATCGGTTAGCGGCTCTGTACTAGCGGAAGAATTCGTCGTTTCTTGATTACAGCTTACCAATATTATTGCAAATAGTAATATTACTATGATGTTAAGTAATTTCTTTTTCATTTTTTTCCTCCACAGTTTGGAATATATTAAGAACTAATACATATCTTTCATTACTACCTTTATAACAAAGCTTATGCAGTAATTAAATAAGTACTCTAACATTTAATCTAATAACTGTATTTTAAGTGATTTCTTGCAATAAGTCAAAGGGTTTATGCAAACTAATATTTAGCTTATTTCTAAATAAACTCTTAGTTTAAAATTGTGTAAACCTACGATTTTTAGTTAAAATACAACGCTATAATTTAATCATTTATAAAAACGCGAAGAATCGTTTAAATCACTAAATCTATTATATTGAATTATATGCATATATATGGTATACTCTTTAAGTCTTATTAAATGCTTTTATCCATTGCAAAATTCGGTAAAATCAAGAATTTCAATGTATAAGAGCATTTTTTAATTAAAAAATCAAAGGAGCTACCATGCCATTTAAGAAACTAGACATTATTGAACCAATTTTAAAAGCAGTAAACGCAGAAGGTTATGAAACACCTTCTCCAATACAAGAACACGCAATCCCTATTCTTCTCTCAGGAAAAGATATCATGGGATCAGCGCAAACAGGGACTGGTAAAACAGCCGCTTTTGCCATACCTATTCTTCAAAACATTATGCAAAAATCTAAGAGAGATGGAATTAAAGCATTAATTCTAACTCCAACAAGAGAATTAGCAATGCAAATCAAAGAGAGTTTTGATAACTACGGAAAATACCTACCATTAAAAACAGTGGTGATTTTTGGTGGAGTCAAACAAAAATCACAAGTAGATAAAATAAGAAGAGGCTGCGATATCTTAGTAGCCACACCAGGAAGACTTTTAGACCTTATGAATCAATACATTGTTAAACTACACGCTGTAGAATACTTTGTCCTTGATGAAGCAGATAGAATGTTAGATATGGGATTCATAAGAGATGTAAAGAAAATCGTTGCGAAAGTCCCTAACAAGAGACAAACAATGCTTTTCTCAGCTACCCTACCAAAATCAATTGTTAGTTTAGCTGATGCGATTCTTACCAATCCAGAACGTGTATCCATCACTCCTGTAGAAACAACTCTTGATACCATTCAACAAACTGTATTCTATGTAGATGCAAAAAATAAAATTAGATTACTATTAGGCATTCTAAAAAATAATGATTATACTTCTGTCCTTGTATTCACGAGAACAAAAAGAAATGCAAATACCGTTGCGAAACATTTATTTGAAAAGAAAATCTCAGCAGTACCAATCCATGGTAATAAATCACAAAGTGCTAGAACAACTGCACTTAAAGAATTTAAAGCGGGAAATGTAAGAGTCTTAGTCGCTACTGATTTAGCAGCTAGGGGATTAGACATCGAAGATTTATCTTTAGTTATTAACTATAACTTACCAGAAGTTCCTGAAACTTATATTCATAGAATCGGAAGAACAGGTAGAGCAAATAAGAATGGTATATCAATGTCTTTTTGTTCTGAAGAGGAAGTTCCATTACTACAAGCAATACAAAAGCACATTTCGATGTACATCCCAGTAGATGAAACCCATCCATATCATTCCATCTTTGAAGAAAAAGCGGAATATACAAATAAGAATTCAAAATCTAAGAGTAATAATTCTAAAAAACTAAGTGTTGAACATCAAAAAATCGAAAAAGCCCCAGTAGTTGCTAAAAAAAGTGATAGTAAAGCTTTTTCAGAAAAAATAAGACATTCACAACCTAAAAAGAAAAAACTACAAGTTATTGGAACAGAAAAGAAAAAAGGTTGGGCAAAAGCCAAACCTAAATCAAAGAGTTATGGTCCTCGAAGTGAAAACTCTTCAACGACTAGTCGAAACAATTCTTCTAAGAATAAGAATTATTCAAGAAAGAATAGTAAGTAATTATATATACAAACAAATATAGGGACTTCTTCTGAAGTCCCTATTCTTTATCTTATTAAGTTTGAATTTAAATACTAAGCTTTTTCAGATACGTATTCTGTATTCCATTCCACAAAGCTGTAACCCGGTAACAAACCTTCTAATAATGTTTGAAAATCTGTTAAAGAGTAATCCGTGTTATTTCCTAGTTGAAATTTAAACTCAGAATTTACATGATCGATTGTTAAGTAAAATGACGCATCAGATGCAGCAACATTTAAAACTGTAACATCAAAGGCATAACCTTCTTCATTTCCCATGTAGTTTTCAATAAAGTCTGTGTATAGATCAACTGTAGTTTGTGTTTGATCTACAATGCTAACATTTCTAAGTAAGGTATTTTCACTACTTTTACCATTATCAATACCAGAAAAACTTACTGAACTGTTTCCAAAATACCCACTTAATGATACATTCACTGTCTCATTAGCTAACTGTGATATTTCATGAATCATTTGTATCGCAGCGAATTCAAAAGCAGCATATACTTCTTCTGAAAGTGCAGCACTTGAGAAAAAATTCAAAGCAATTATAAAATTATCGCTAGAACCTCTATCACTAACATACAGACCAGAAGTATTATATATAGTAACCGTCAAACTATCTTCTGTATAGTCAAATTCAGAACTAAAGAACATAAAGTAACTTTCTAGTGCAGCTTTAACAGCTTCATCACTAGTTGAATCATCTAGATAAGCATTAATGCTTTCTCCTAAAACGACGGAGTCTTCATAACCAGAAGCTGCAACTTCAATATTTGATACATCACAACCAACTAAAAGAAACATCGTAAAAACTAAAACAGTGTATAAAACAAATTTTTTCATTTTTTCCCCCTAAATTTTATTTTATATAAATATTTCATTTTATTTAATTAAAACTATTAAAAATATTATATCATAGCTGTTAACAAAATTGTGTGTCTACACAAAAATTAGAAGATATTTAAGGTAAAATTTGTATCATAAAACTTTATAATATTATTACGAGGAGTTACTTAAACATCTTGTTTCCAATAAATCTTCTCCTTTTGCTTTATTGAATTCTTCTTATCTAATTTTAATTTGTAAGCTTTAGCACAATGTGTAGTTAACATAATAGAATTCTCTTTTTCTATTTTGTAGAGTTCTCTTATTCATTTGAATACTAATATTTAAAATTATATTGCTTGACTTTAGATTACCTAACAAAGTATAATGTTAGCCTATACTTACATTGAAAGGAGTAATTAAATGCCAGAATTTTTCCCCGGTTTAATAATCGGTTTTAGAGAAGGGTTAGAAGCCTTTCTAATAATAGCAATTATAATTAGATACTTAATTAAAACAAAGCGAAATAGTTCCATTAAACATGTATGGAGAGGTGCTATTTTAGGTGTTTTGGTCTCGCTTATTTTAGGTGGAATATTATTTTTGATTTCTAAGAGTTTAGGAACCACTGATTCAGTGGCTAAATTATGGGAATCTGGAGCAAGCATTTTTGCTTTAGCACTTGTAACAACATTTATTATATGGATGATTAAAAATGGATCCAATTTAACTAGTAATATAGAAAACAAACTAAGTATTACTATGTCATCTGCAGGAATTAGTTTAATGGTTTTTGCAATGGTAGTTCGTGAAGGAGTGGAAATTGCAATCTTTTCATTCGCTGGAAGTTATTCATTACTAGGCATAGGCTTAGGAATACTGATTTCTTTAGTTCTTGTAATAATGATATTCTTCTCTTTGGTTAAAGTTAACTTAAAGTTAATCTTTAACATAACCTTAGCATATCTTATATTACAAGCTGGATTCTTATTGGGATACGCAATACATGAAGGCTTATCAGCATTTAAAAGTTTGGGATATTTAGAATCAAGCAATCTAATATTCACAAAACTATTTGATTTATCAAACACAGTACTAAATCACAAAGAGGGTTGGTTAGGAATTCCTTTATATGTTGGAGTTGGTTGGTATTCTAAACCTGAAATAATCCAATTTGTTATCCAATACACATATACTATTGGAATGTTTATCTTGACTTTTGCAGTTACAAACACAAGATAATATATTAAAAGAGTAATTTATGGCTAAATAGTTATAAAAAA
>JAEIOE010000004.1 GCA_016342455.1 Mycoplasmatota bacterium
AAAATCGTTATAAACGTCTTAATTAAGCCGTTAAACGATAAAAAGCAACTTGGTATAATTAACCTGTCTTGTCATTACTAAGTTTATCATGTTTTTCACTAAAAAAATAGCGTGTTTTACTCTGGAGTTATACCAAGTTTACTGTTTGTGCACTAGAAGCTTAAAGCTTTTAGCACAATCGTCATAATTTGTAACTTATCTGTTGACAAGTATTAATCGAAAATAATTATACAAACATGCTATCAAAATCTTATTTTTATATGTGAGAGGATTTAAATGATTCAATCTCAAATTTAACATTCTTCAAAAACATAATTGGATTTCCATAATCTATATCAAAATAATTATTTTTTATCCAATCATGAACATCAAATTTTGAAATAAAGCCTTTCTTAGTGTAAGTATAAAGAGATCTAGCTGATGTAATTAACGCATATTTTTTATACGCTTCATTACTAAGCAGTAAGTCATTAGTTAGGAAATCATCGAGCTGAAAACTAATCTCTTTACTAACTACATTCCAATCAAAATTAATCAAGCTATTCAACAAGTCTGTTTTGTATATTGCTTTATAACTATCCAAGATCATAGCTGATTCTAAATCACCAAATCCTAAATCGTGGATAGGCTTCCACCCTTTTGGGTTAGTCCCAACATAATAACCGCTCGTAACTTTATCATTCACTAATCCAATATACCTACCTTCAAAAAGGGAAAAAATAGACTTACTTTTTCTATATTGCGTGTGCAAATTTTGTATTTTCATTTGGTCATCATTAGATAGCTCACTTTTTATTAAGGCTATAAAATCTATGTCACTAGAATCAGGACAAAATCCTCCTCTAACACTTGAACCATATATTATAATATCAAGTAATCGATTTCCAAAAATAGCAGATAAATCCTTATTGAACTGTTCAACAACATTTTCAACTACTTCATTCATACAAGAGCCTCCTTAATTCTGGTATAATCACAAATTCTCCTTGCATCCAAGTATTGTCTAGTCATTACAGAATTTTACTCTGTTTCGATAGAGTCTAACTCTCTTTCATATGGAGTTGCTTTTTTTTAATGTATTTTCTCCTAATTTCCATGTTCCATCATGATTGAGTTTCATCATTTTTAAATAGTATTCATTTGGCTTACTAACAGAGTAATTATGTGTTTTAGTGATGTCATAATCACAAAATGCAGCTTTATCATATAACCCCACTATATACACTAGGTCCTGTTCCAAATTATTTTCTACGGAATAAATTTTTCTAACTGATTTATGATTATCGATTAGTGATCTCACTGAGTATGGTTTATCTAAAAGACCATATACACCATAACTAAAATCACACATCAGAAACTTTCCTTCTACTACCGCTTCGCAGATTGTATGTCTGTGTTGTCATTACTAAGTTTATAATGTTTTTCATCAAAAAAATAGCGTGTTTTCCTCTGGAGTTATACCAAGTTTACTGTTTGTGCACTAGAAGCTTACAGCTTTTAGTGCAATCGTATTAAAAAAAGAAAATTATATTGACAAGTTTTATCGCTACTAATTATGAATACAGGCTATTAAAATATTATTTTCTATGCATACGATAAAGCAGGTGTCCTCTGTTTAATTTCCATACCAATCCAAAAATCAACCCTCATGTTTGAAAGAAATTTCAGAATGTCGTGTATTATACCCTGAACATTATTGTTTGATATTTAGTTCTTTTATTATTTTAGCTATCTCTTTTATTTCATTCAATATTTGTTTTCTTCTATTGTCGGTTTCAATAATATCGCTTAAGCTTTTTAAAGCCATCACAATGCAAAATAGTTGTAAGCAATCCTTTTTATTTATCTCGCGAGTAAATATCCCGTGACTAACTCTGTTTCTGTTAATAATTGATGGTTCCTCATCTTTCTCAATTGATTTTGAAAATATATGTTCCTTAATTAATAAATTCACATTGTCTATCATCCGGACAAAAAAATCAATATTTGTTTTAAATGGTTGTGATATTGATTCCACTTGTTCTTTAGTCTTATCAAAATTTTCCTTTATCCTGAATATACTTTCCCCATCAAATTTACCCACTAGTTTATGCAAATATTCAATTACTGGAAATAACCCTTGAGCACAAATATAATATGCATCATTTACATATGCTACTCTGCATTGTTGATAATAAGCATTGGCTATTTTTGAATCAAATGAGATTGAAGATGGGAAATAAGTATGGAAGTATTCATGAAAAAAATCCACATATAATTGTTCAGAATCTTTGTTGGAATATCCACTAACCCTAAAGTCTTGCCTAAACATAATCCACCCTTTTTGAGATAAAACATCATAATAGGATTTCGAGAAAATATTTCCGAATAAATTCTTCCCAAATTCATGTCTAAGGATTAGAACATAATATAAATGTTTATTTTGATAGTGGATATAGATGTTTGAGTAATATTCTTTTTCGCTAATATTGTCTTTTTTCAAACCAGCTAAGACTTTCTCATCGATTGCTATTTTCTCTCTTAGTTCAAGAATATTCTTGCTAAGATCCATTGTATAAGTTATCGCTGAGTAAGGTTCAATTTTATTCATAAATAACCTTCTTTCCACACTAAAAAAATCCATGTATTGTTCTCCGATGAATGTCTTGTCACTCCTAATTTTTTCGTGATTTTAGGTGCTTAAGCTAGTCTAAAATATGCTCATATATATTCAAATTATCTTTTGAATCAACAAGATTAAATCCACTATGTCCGAACAGACGAATTGATACTTCATTTTTAGATTCAATGCTTGCTCTTATTTTTTTGTATGGGAGACATAAAGCATTATTCTTCAAGTCCCTAAGAACTGAAGTTGCAATTCCCTTTTTCTGAAAGTTTTGAATAATCATAATTGCAATATTAATTTGCTTATCAACAAAGTCTATTTGCAATCCTCCTACAAGTATATCATTCATATAAAGTCCATAATATTTCACGTTGTCACTTTTAGTGACATATTTTATATAATCGTGACTAATATTAATATATTTAGCTACTGATTTGTCGGTGTGTATTTTTAATATATCAATCATATTAGAATAATCAAATAAAATATAGTCAATTTTCATTTGCTTAAGCTCTCCTTTTATAGGTAATATCATGAGTGTTTATAAATACTGAAAACTAAGAACATCAAGAACAGTTATCAATCATAAAATAATCTTCTATAATAGGCTTGTGAGTTTCTGCAATTTCAATTTCTCTTATTTCATCTATTGAAAAAAATTCATTTTTTTTTGATTCAGAACTACAAATCAAATCAGGTAGCTGGTCTAGTACGGTTTCATATACCACAGTTATAACTCGCAATACATTACCATCAGGATAACTGGCAATTCTCGATGGATCATCATAGATTTTAAAAAAATGTATTTCATCTTCAGCAATATTGATTCCTGTCTCTTCAAGAGTTTCTCGTATGGCGCAGTCTATTAAGCTTTCTTTGATTTTTAAGCCTCCACCAATGATTGCCCATCTATTGCTATCACTTCTTTGCTCTAGCAAAATCATATTATTATATTTGATTATGATTGATGTCCCTATATGATTTGGTTTGTTAGGTTTTGGTGCGGAATTATCCTTATAATAGAATCTCGTTTCTTTCATAATCTACCTCTTTCATATCCTGTAAATGATTATTCAATTAACCGATTATTCCTTGGCAATTATATATATTAAATCGGGAATAATTACTTTTCTACCATAATTATATTTAGCTTGAAGTTCTTCATTTCTTCCAACAAGTGGATGTCCAGATGCTGAATTATCAGAAACGATTAGCAAAGCAATTGCAGGCACTTCAAGTAAATCAGCAACCAGATAAAAAGTACTCGTTTCCATCTCAATTAAATCTGTTTGAAATTTTTTTATTTCATCTAGATGATAGTACTCTAAAGCTACAGAATCAGTACAAAATACAGAAGCTTTTTTTAAAGTATACTTATTTTTTTTTGCTAGAGCTATAATTTCATTTATGTATTTGCTATCTGGATATATTTCTTTAAATGGTATATAATCATGTAAATTTTCTTCTAAATATGCATTTGCAAATACACCTGCAACACTATAAGAAGGTGTGCATAATTCACCAACACCATATTTATCTGTAAGGCTACCAACTGCCCCAATAAAAATTAATTTTTTAAATTTTAATTCACCACAAATTGATAAGTGATCTAAAAGAGTGCTTGCTCCTGATGAAATTTGAATCCATGCAATTTTAACATTATCTCTTTCCACCAAATACCCAGAGGTAAATGAGTGTGTTTCAAGAGTAGTGATCTTAAAACTATCATCTTGAATAATACTTGTTGGCTTCCAACTAGGAGCAATTACCAAAACATCATATATAATATTTGGATCTAACCCAAAATTCATATATGCCATGTTTGAGACATTATATTTGTGTATATGGTCTAATATTTTCTTCATTTTCTCTTTCATCTAATCACCATTCTCTTAAGTCAGATTCTCTTATCAATATTAAGTTTATTTCTTAAAGTTCTCAATAAATAGTAATTTTTCACTCCAATTTTACCGAGTTTACTGTATTTGAACTTAAAACCAAAACTTTTTGTAATCTTATTATCATCAAACACTATTTATTTATTAATTTTTAATTGATAATATCGCTTTATTAGGTAATGAATTTTGAAATTGAGGATTATCTTTGTCAATACAACTATTATTAATTTCCTCAATAAAAAACTCCTCGTAGAATGTATTAAGCAGTTCTTTCAAGTTGCGAATATTGTCCATTAATGTATCACCAAATGTTCCATCATTGAAAAAGCATTGTTGAAAGTCTTCATAAACAAATAGCATTCTATGATGACTAACTGTATTTCGAAGTTCTTTTACAGCATATAAGTTCTCTTTTAGATGATCTGAACTCCCAAATAACTCGATTAATTCGCTCTTTTTTAATTTTTTGGATATATTTAGTAATTGACTAAAATCTAAATTTTCTAGTTCTTTAGATAAACTACTACCCTCTACAATTGATTTACTAATTGAATTCGATATTTTTTTTATACTGTTTATGTCGCTACAATATTTATTAGATATATACCCTCTAATTCCTTCTTCTAAAGCTGAAAGAAATTTATAAAGAATTTTTCGTATTCTTTTGTCATAAATATATAGATTTTGTACTTTCTTATACTCTAGTTTTCCATTCTCGTTTAATTCAATATAGTTGACAAGAACTGTGTGATAAGAAACACCTTTCAAATCCAAATATTGTCTACACCTAAATTCTTCTTTTTTATTTTCAAACTCCATTCTTGCAATGAAGTCTTCCTTCGATATATCTAGTGAGAGTTTCGTCTTCATAGATTTAGACCCAGTTATATCTGCTGTATACATTATTCACTGCCTCATAAAACAACGTAAATGATTTTTTACCCTCATCATTGTTGTTGTTTTTGAGCTTGAGATACTCGCCTCTAACTTCATTCCATAACCCATTTGCTTTTAAATTTGAGACTTTATAAGTATAGTTTTTTGCAGATGGCTTTTCATTCCAAGTATAAACATCTGTTGTTTTATTTCGAACAAGAATTTCTTGATTAAACTGATCATCATCGTCATTATACTCGTTCACAATAGCAAAATCACACCCATGTAAAATTCTACTATTTTTTTTATCAACCACTTTGATTACCATGGATTGTTTACCATTTGAAACATTACTATATTGAGTGTTTTCAATTATATTTTGTAATTCTTGAATGAATAATAATTTAAGATCTTTCGGACTTAAATCTGCATCCTTTTGAATAACAAAATTATAGTCAAAATCAAATCCTGTGTTCCCTCCTACAACTCTTGTAACTAGATTCTTTCCACCACTTCCTATTAGTTTAGGATCAAAAGTAACATTTTCTTCTCTTAAGTTTTTTTGCAAATCTCTGATTAATTTCTCAACTTGTTCTTTAGCAGGTTTCAATTCCGCTTTTGAAACATACTCAAATGTTCTTCCTGCATAATCTGACATTCTAATCACCTTCCTATATATTTTTTATAAATCTTCATCATCTGCATCTTCAATTATTACAGTCTCTTCATCAATTAGTTTTTCTCTTTGAAATAATCCTTTTCCATCTTTAGTATATAATTTGACATTTTCGCTTTGTGGCCTATTTGCTATATCCACCTGATGTACATATACGAAATTTGGCATTTGAAAAGCTGTTCCAGATACAATACATTCGCCTGGTGCTAAAACAGTCAAAAAGTCCAATGATGTCTCATCTAAATATGCTACTGCTTTTCTTATTTTCTGGATATCTGATGGATTAACTAATTTGTGTATAAAATAATTATGTAGTTGTGAAATGATAGTCTGTGAAATATCACTTGGTCTCTGACTAGCGAGCATAAGAAAACATCCGAATTTTCTGCCTTCCTTTACAACTTTTTCAAACACTTCTAGAACACTTCTGTGTGTTGAGGATTGACTAGTTTCTTCGTATAAAAGGTTATGGGCTTCATCTACTACAATATTAATAATTTGTACAATCTCATCTTTTTCGTCTTTTTTATCTGCTAGAGAATCAAAGATTTTATTTGATATCAATGAAGGTACTATTTCTTTCATATCTTTATTCACATCACCCAATTGCACAATACAAATATTCTTCTTATCAAAAATAATGTTTTTATCATCTTCAGTAATACTAAAATCAAATACTTTCTTGAAATCAGCAATCAATTTATTTGCTCTAGATATAAGAGGCATCATAAAATCAAGTTGAATACCATTTTCATTTTCTTGCGCAACTGCGAAATACAACTCAAATATGAATCTGTCTAGCCCATCATCTGGAAGATTAAGTTCAATATCATCAAGAAGTCGATCGAAACCTATTTGGTTAACATATAATGGAGAAAGTCCATCTCCTTTATAATAAAAATCTGATGTTGTTGAGTTAAATTTAAAGTTTTCAATATTCTCGAAATACTGACCTAGATGGTGTCTCATAGAGAAAAATAAATACCGTTTTCCATTTAGAATCATCGATTTGATTCGATCGATATAGTATTTTTTCTCTCTTTGTTCGCTTTTTTTTGCAAAAGTCCATTTGTAGGCGTTTTTAATTACCGGTACCTGTGTTTTTTCTGATGCATTCATGAGTACAACAAAATTATCTTCAGTCAATGTTTTTAAATTAAGAGGTATTTTATCACCCTTATCATTTCGTGTTCTCAATTTATAAACTTTTTTCTTATCTTCTAAACATATTGCATCTTTTGAATACTCATTATTTATATCAAAGATGATAAACTTTCCCCTATTTGTATTTGCTTCATTAAGTACTTTCTCGTATTCAAGAAGAATTCTTGTTAGTGTATTAGACTTTCCTGAACCAGTATTACCAAAAACACCAATATGAGATGGTAACAAGTTATTTATATTAACTTCAATTTCTTTGCTTATATCAAACAAGTCATTTCCTATAGGAATCGTATGTTTTGATCCATCATTATAAATATATCTAAAGTCTTTTTGATCTAGGAGTTCAACTTCAGCAGATACAATCGGCAACATACGTAATCCTTGAATAAAAGTGTTCTTATCGATGTACCCTTTAACTTGTAAATCTAAAAAATGAGAGTCAACTCTACCGTTTTTATATTCCGAGATTTCCCCTACCACTTGACAAATAATAGTATCTAATCCTACTTTTGTCTTCAAAAATCCATTAATCTTTGGTGCATTCTCATACTTATTATTCTCAACAAGGTATGGAGGTAGAAGCTCATTTAGTTTTGCCTTAACAGCAAGTCCTCTTACTTCAACTATTCTTCCGATGGATTTTCCCATAATTCACTTACCATTCTACTACATGTCAATGTAGGATTTTTTTTGTTATCATTATCTTCCTGCTCAATAACTATAACGTTGTTTTTAATTGTTTCAGGAATAATATGAGTATTATCATATTTAAACCAATAAACTGTTAATCCAAAACTAATAGCATCATTTATTAATGAATTTAAGTGTTCATCATTCCCAGAATATCCAATAACAAATAGAATTGAATTTTTTCTTGAGAGTTGTGATTTCATTCTAAATAATATTTCAAATCTCTTTCTTTGTAAAGTTTCATCATATTTGTTCTTGCTTGGTAAAATGGGATTTTTTAAATCACCATGGATTTTTGAAACTAAGTAAGTAGGAACATAAACATCCCTACTATAATCATAACCTATCAATTCAAAAAACTTATCGTTTCCATCAATATTACTAGATGAAATTACATTACACAAATATCCAACATTGTTAAGTACATTTTCAATAATGTTATCATAATTCGTCGTATAAACATTTACCTGTTTCATTGTCTTAGTTCTATTTTCTGAGCTAAGAATAAGTGCGTTAAAGTTTGTAAACATTTTTTGAATATCTTGAATATCCACATGCGTCATTTGTGCATCATCAATACTTTTTCCTAGTTCTTCCTGAAACTTTGCTAGAACCTCATTTCGTTTAGATTCTTCTAGCTCAAGCAAACCTAGTTCAAAATTCTTAGTTGATCTACCAAGCTTTTCTTTTAGTAAATCGTTGGTTTGTTCAAGGTCATTCATTTGTTTTATCGCCCTACCGTTCACTCCAGCACCGAAGAAAAAATTTAAATGCGCGGATGATAAAATTCTTGAATTAAACATGACGGATCCTTCTTTTTCTATTTTATCCATAATATATCTCCTTCCTAATCTTTATCAATTCACTTACTTGTGCTCTTATAACCTCAGGTATAAGACTACTCACATCAAACAACTTATTCATATGATAATGTGCAAATGCTATTGCATCAATCTCAATGTCTTGTGTTAGATAATCTTCATCATTTTCTAGAACACCTGAAGGTCTCTCATAATTCTCCATATCTTGTTTCCAGGTATTGATTGTAGCCTGTTTTATGATTTCTTTTCCTTTATACTTACCTGAAACAACCAGGTATTGAAAAACATGTCTAGTCTCGTGAAAGCACGTTGTTTGAATTTCTAGAGTGTTTGCCGACAATATCCATACCTCATTAAAAGCTATAATCATTTTTTCTTTTAGAAACACTGCATTGATGCCTTTTTCATTTAAATTTATGTCATTAAAAAACTGCACATCAGGAGTCTTTATATTAAGTATCCGTGCAGCTAAAGCAACTCCACTCATCGCAACTTCAAAATTATCCATGACAACCCCCGTAAAATCGTTTATTTATAAATAAAGTATATCACATTTTATTTATAAAGGAAATTGAAAAAAAGCCGTAGCAGATTCAACCGCTACGGCTTCTTTGTGTGATCTTGTATTCTATTCTTGTTTTGAGTTGATAAATGTGAGTTTTTCACCAACAATCCTTAAGATGTTGTTATCAATTTTGAGTGATGCTTTTACTCCAATTGTTGCCCCTTCACTTAAGTACTCCATGACGTTTTCCATCAATCCTTCATTTAGGTTAACTGGAATGACATCAGATTCTAATTCATCTGTCCTTTTAATTTTGATTGCTACAATTCCGGCAAGTTTATCTAATCTCTCTACTCTTCCTACAAGTATAACTTGATTTAACATTCCTAATTCCTCCTTTTTTTGTTATGTCACATATTACCGTTATAAAACAGTAATAGCAACCATTTTATGACTGATTTTTAAGCTTATCAGCGATAATCTTTTCAGCTTCAGATAATGTCGATTTTCCATGCATTTTATTGCTAAAAGAAATGTAATCATCAATAATTGATTCAATCTTACTTTGGTTGTCTTCTACAAAACCAATCGCACGTTCAGTAGATCCTGTTAGATTGGATACCCATTCACTTAAGCGTTGAATAACTGCAAACTTCTTCTCATCACCTGCTAAGAATGCTTCACCTTTGGATATTGCAATTTGGTTCTTTTCTTCTACGATCATAATGAACTCTTTAATCGTTTTTTGTACGGACTCATCAAATATGATATCTTTTGCTTTAGATACCAGTTCATTTATTACTACTGATGACTGTTTAAGATCGTCTTTTACTTCTTTAATCACATTGGATAAATTACCATTTTCCTTAAACTTGGATGTTAAATACAGTGTTATCAAAAATATGATGATTACAATTAATACTAAATCAAGTGTTGTCATTTTCTTTTCCTCCGATTCGTTTATATATATTTACTTGTGAATCTTCTAATCTCGATACGCGATGTTCCAGGACATTGACGTCCTTTTTTAATGTTTTGATATCTTGAGAATGTAACTCAAGCAAATTCAACATCTTTACACTTTGTTTATCTATCTTTTGGATATTTGTTAATATTTCTTCATTACTTGTTTGGCTTTGCTTGTTTTGCTTATTGAACTGTTTAATGGTTGTCATGATAACAACCACCATTGTGACAACCCAATAAATCAAATTTTCCATCCGAAACAAATCATATAAATTATCCCAACTCACTATTCATCAACTCATTTCTATATTGTTCTAAGTATTCTAATTGCTCTTCCAATAATTCTTTATATCTATGTCCTATTTCGTTGTTCCAATTTTTCTTGTAATCAATCATGTACGTCTTCCATGGTTCTTCTACTACAAGCTCATATTTTCCTGTTTTCTGAAAATGTTCAATCATTCCTCTAAATCTAAAGATATGATAATGTGACTTAAAGAACGGACTGATATCATATCTCATGCGTCCATACTGCAGTTCTACCGTTAAATGATTAATCATTAATTCCTTATCATTGTAAGTGAGTAACTGAGTAAGTGTTTCTTCAAAACTTGGATTTAAGTATATTAATGTTCGACCAAGACTAAGTAAATCATCTGCAGCTGCACGGTAGTAGGGAATAATCCCTTCGTGGAATCCTTGACGATCAATAAAAGTTTCCTTCGAATAAGCAAAAACATCATATTCAGCCAAATTCAAATGAATAAGTCCTCTAAAATTATCAAGCACTACATTTACATCCTTATCACTGCTTTCATCATCTAACCCATAGGCAATTGAACCGCAATAATATAAAAGGAGTATTTCCGTTCCTGGAAAAACTCCTTTGATTAATCTATATAGTTTGTCCATCAGACTCTGGTTCAACGATTGCTGAAGAAAATGGTTCAATCACATCAAAATCATCAATTGAATCTTCAAAACCAATGACATTATGCTTCAGCCAATTGTATCCTTGTTCAATGGGATTTACATTTAAAAATGATGTAAAATCAGAAAACGGAATTTCAATATCGATTTCTTCAATTGGATCTTTGTGATCAGCTCTTGCTTCCTTTGAAAGATAAGTTGCTACACAGATCACACATTTCTTCTGCGAATAGCTGATGTTAAAAGCTGTAATGCGGTGGTATGAAGCATTGATACCAAACTTGGTATTAAATTCTTTTATGATGGCCATATAGTCCCTACTTTCTTTTTATCCTAAATATTGTGACTGCGATGCTATCAGGAGATCCAATAGACATTCCTGGGTTGATATAAAGCGCACCTAATGCTCCATTGATTGAATGAGCAAAATCGACAAGTTTCACTGAAGGATTTCCTTGTCCAGATAGTGTTGTGATACTTTTTCCGTATGCAACCCATTGCTGAGTATCTGATAATGAACTTCTAAATGTTGGAGATATTTCAAAATCAATGACTTTCACGATACCACTGGTAATAGTTGGGCTCGCAATAAAATTATCATCGATGTATTGTGCTGTTGTATTCATTCCAGATGTTTTCGAGTGTGTTGTATCGACTGTATTCAGATGGTGCGCTAGATACGATCCATATAAACTTGATTGCGCTGCAGTGCGATAATAGATATAAGTGTCCGAAGTATCCACTGAAGATCCATATGTTGAGGCTATTACATGGACTTTATAAATGTAATCCGGGTCAAATGGATATACCAAACTATGATAATAGCTATATCCCTCATAACTATAGACTTTTTCAAGTTCGCCACCTATTTTTATTACTGAGGATGATCCTCTAGCATAGAGTGCATTATTACTATAATCGAAAGCAAGTTCACCAATATAAGCCAAGTTTGAAGTTGTTGGTGTTGCAGTTCCCCTCTTGACTCTGATGATTGCCATTAATACGTACCGCCATCAATGATTGACGAAGGTTGTAAAACCTTACTGGAATCGATTCCTAACTTGTATTTGATCAAGGATGGTGTATAGTTAGTATCTACTTCTGGTAAAAACTTAAGTCCGTTACTGATAACGCTATTTGTATACTCTGTATCATCTGTTGCTAAGTCAATTCCCAATGCATCGATGATTTGATTTAATCTAACATTATCTAATATCGTTCTTTGAGTACTTGTTAGATGAAGATTACTTGCTACATGGGTGTTATAAGTTGTTAGTGCCACTCCTCCAAGTCCAGCTAAAGAAATAGTAACGACTCCAGTTGAACCATTGACACTTGTTACTGCATCTGTAGGTGATAATAATTCTTGCCAGTTTGCTAGAATACTATAACCTGCAGTTTTTAGAATATAAGACTTGTTTAAATCAGTTCGAACTGCAACATCACCTTCTTGAGCTGTTGTTAATGCTAGCATCGCAGTTTGACTTGATACAACAAATGTATTTGTCATTGCAATCTTAGGCACAACACTATCTGACAGTTTTCCGTTAGCATCTAAAATAGGAATATTACCATTTCCTGTTCCTGTATTCTTAGTTGCAGCTGTTCCGAGTCCTAGTGCTGTAATCTTGGTATCAATTTGGGTATCAACTTTAGCAACACCTGGTATTTTTAAATAATCTGCTTCCGCTAAAGGTGTACCAACACTGGCTACTTTATCAGCTTTCGAGATATATAAATGCTCACCATTAAAATCGACTTGTGGTTCTCCGGCCTTTACAGTTCCAACCGAACCAATGAGTGGACCTGTTCCTGTAGTGGTTCTTCTTTTTATTTGAATTGTTGCCATTTCATTTCCTCCTATTTTTTAACAAATACTGATGTGATGTTATGAATCGTACTACCACAACTAAAAGTAACGACACCGTTTTCATAAACAACGCCAAGTGTATAATCAGAATTTGCATATCTGTATGCTACTGAAGTATTCGATCCAACAAAGATAAATAGCGCATCTCCTGGTATCGTAATGACGACAGTATTATTAATTGTAACGTAGATAATTGACTGAGATAATTCCGTGGAGTTTGTCCCTGAAAACTGATAGATTCCATTTTGAATTTTTGTAACTGTTTTTCTAACTGGATAATATCTATTTAGAATAGAAGTTTCTAGTTCACTGACTCTTGTCTTATCATTTGTAATATACTTTCTTGAATAGCTTGTATTGAGTGTTACAGAAGTTGTAGTCTTGGAATAAGCACATAAAACAATCTCATATAAACCATCGGTTGTTAAGAGGTTGATCATTGTGAGCGATGGATAACTACCCACTTGTTCTTTTAAATAAATACTTGCTGAATTATCCGCTGTATTTACCCCTAGTACAACATATCCATATTTGCTTGAATCCGGTGTCACGCCAATCGTTGTCTGACTTTCAACATAAATGATTCGACCATAGAGTGCAATATATCCGTCATAAAACGTTATTGTATTGTTAGCCAGTGTAAACGCGCATTCACCCTTTAAGCCCTTTAAAATGCCAACATCGCTTGAAAAAAGGTGATGATACAGGTCAGCATCTACTTTGGATGTTACATTCCCACCTTCAAAAGTTACTTTTTGAATTCCCATTAGAATTCACCTCCATCTAAATCTGTATTTGTAATTGTAATATTGCTAACGCTAGTTCCTGTGTTTTTGCTTAAGAGTTGAATTTTCTCTGTTAACTTCACTCTGTACTCACCCAGTGTAATTTGTACATAATTCATTGAATTTTTAAACTTCATTCCAGTCACAATCGAATCATAACTCTTTTGATTGTGAATGAACGATATATAGTCACCAAGATGTAAATTAATAAAGGGAATAAATACCTTGTTATTCATGTCAAGATTAAACGTAATGTTATGATCTAGTTTTGATGAGACCATTTCACTTCTCGCTTTTGTTTCAAGTGTCTCAAAATCATTATCGGAATAGATGAATGATTTAGACATCACACTTGCATATCTATCTTCAGAAACGTCATCTTCAGTAATCTCACCAGTTGTAAGCATGTAGTACGTCTTTGTTACCGTGTAAGTTGTATTATCACTTCGAGGATAAAATATCACTTTGTTAATTAACTGGCTTGTTGAATCATTCGTTTCGACATTCAGTATTGATGAGAAATTACTCTTCATTACCATGCCTTGATTGACATGCACGATTTTAAATATAATGTTCGAAATGCGTCCTCTTAAGAAACTAACACCTGTTCTAAAACTAATTCCATATCCTTTTGATACTAGTTCGAATATTTTGGACATTGATTCGATTTTATCTGATTCAAAACTTAGACTTCCATTTACAGAAGCTTCTTTTTCTACAGTCAAATAGATAAGATTTTGTTTTACATCATTATTTATTTTGAAATAAGTCGTAATCAAATCATATAAATACTGAGCTAAATCTCCTGAAACGCTAGTTACTGGTATCTCTAAATTAAAAATCTCTCTGAAATCGAGAGATTTTATAACAGTTGTTTGATCATCGGTGAGTTCTATGCTTTCTAAAATGCCAATATATGAGAATAGATCACTTTGCAGAATTACAATATCGCCGATAACGGTGTTAATGTTCGTCTTATTTACTTTGAATGTTGAGCGTTGAATTAAAACCATGTCAAGAATAATCTCATACTCAGGACTTATAAAGGCATTATCTTTGTATTGAAGTGTTGCCCTATCAAGAAATATAAGTTTCATCCTAGATACCTATATAACCTTCTAGGACTGTTACCCTGCAGACAGACTCAGTACTTACTCCTGGTTTAAATTCTAGTTCATAATCACCATGATTTAAGAATATAAAATTATCCATCTCGAAATCCTGATTTCCATATATATCAGTCTCGATATCATTTTCAGTAAGTGTTATAAATTGTTGACTTGGAATTGAATTGATTGTGATCTTTGCATTAGTTGATTCAAGATACAATCTAAGTGTTGATATAATCTCTCCATTCCTTTTAACATGAAATTCTGGATCAATCACATCTCCATAGATTTCGATAACTAATGGTGCTTTATCTAACCCACTATTTGTAACATTGATTTTGCCTTCATATGAACTTGAGTAGTAATAAGGATAGCTGTAAGGATAGACCTTTCCACTACTTGAACCATTTGCGATAATCTCATATGTCTTTTCTTTGAGCCATAAGGATAGTTTCTTAAAAACAATACTGCTTTGAATAGTATTTCCAACTAATTCTGCTTTTGATAAGCTTGTGATATCTACATAGCAATAAGCTGAAAAAGCACTATTTTGATAATGTAATTTAAATTCTTTATTACTCATGCTTATGTAATCAACAAATTCTTTGTATCCAATATAACCATTCAAGAATATAAGTGTTTCGTTGATTTCTGAAAGGGGAATATTATAGTCAGATTTAGAGTAAAAACGATTGTATTCAAGATATTTCACATCTAAAGAAAACCCTAATCCGCTGACTTGAGAGATGATCGTTTGATTGCGATAATCAAAATAGTAGATATCCCCATACTCATTTTCTAAATAAAATTGTCTAATCAAATGACATTACCTCCTAAGGCTTTGTTGATAGAGTCAATATCGAAGGTAGGTGATGTTGTATTAATTGTGATATTGTTGGTAGCATTTGTCGTTGTAGCATTAGAACTATTTGATACTGAGCTGATACTTTTTAAATTGAATGCATCACCAAAGAAATCGCCTATCCCACCAAAGAATCCACCTACTTTATCGACTGCATTAGACACAAAACTACTTACTCCATCAGTAATGTTTGAAGCTAAGTCACCAATACCTGACGTAATATTTCTAAAGATATCTTTTACTTTACCACCAAGATCTCCCATTTTGGAAGGCAACTCACCAATCCACTCGAATATTTTCTGCAAGAATTCTACAATTTTTTGAACCACATCCAATACTGGTTTTAATACAGTACTAAGGACCTGAATCGCTGGGACAAGAATGAAACTTAAAACATTACCAACAAGTGTGATAAGAGGTGCAAGTGCATTTAATATTTCTGCAAAGATACTTATTTGTGCGATTAGTGGCATAAGAATGACATCAAGTATCGGAACAAGCAAATCCACTAACATTACTACCAGATTGATAATAACGTCAAGTATAGGCTGCAAGGCAGTCATCAAGCTATCTACAATTGCTAAAATTGGTGGAAGCAACTGCATGAACGTTTCCATGAGCCTTCCTAGTAATGCTTTAAATTCTTCACTTTGAAATAATGCCATAGCCAATATTGCAATCAAAGCACCAATTCCAAGAGTAGCAAAGTTTATACCAGCTCCTGCAAACAATCCAGCTGTACCTACTCCTTTTAGTGCCATGGAAGCTATGTTCAGTAAAGGACCAACTTTTCCAACAATGGATAAAACTGGTCCGATGGCAGCTACTAAGGCGACAATCGTTGCGATGATTTTCTTTGTTCCTGAATCTAAGTTATTCCATTTTTCGATCCAATCTTTTACAGTTGGTATAATATTGTCTCGAACCTTTATAATTAATTCTTGTAAGACTGGTAAAACAGTACTTGCTAAATCAACAGCTAAACTCGATAATGCTTGCTTAGTACGATCAAGTGCATCTGTAAACTCACCTGCTAGCTCAGCTTGTTCATTTGTAACAATACCTAGTTCTCTTGCTTCTTTTCTTAAACCATTAATTGCATTAGTTTCACTAGATAATATAGGGAGTACTTCAGTTCCGATTTTCTCTCCAAAGAATTCGTTGGCTATACCAACACGGACAGCCTCATCAGCAACATTACTTAAAGCATTACGGATCAACTCAAAAGCTTGATCGGCATCTTTTCCTTTTAGATCATCTACAGTTAATCCGATCATCGCTAAACTATCGACTACTTTATCACCATTACCAGTTGCAATATCCCCAAGAATACCATTGACCTTTGTGAAGGCTTTTGTCATGGATTCTGTCGAAGTTCCCATAATCGTTGCAACATGATTCCATTCTTGGAACTTTTCAGCTGACAATCCTAATTTCTGAGCTGTATCACCTATTTCATCAGCAGTGTATGCAGTCTTAACAGAGAAGGCTGTTAAAGCAGCAACGGCTCCTAGAATAGGAACCGTTACAGATTTTGTGAGTGATGAACCAAGTTTACCAATTTTCTCAAAATTAGCATTTCCAAGTTGTTTGATTTTATCAGCAGTTCTACCTAATTCATTGTTTAACTTTGATACTTCTGCTTCTGAATAGGATACATTTCGTTTTAGTTTGTTGAATTCTTCTTGACTTATATCTCCTACTTGAACTGCTTTTCTGGCTTTCTCAAGTTCTTGATTTTGAGTTTCAAGTTTCTTTTTTGTTTGTACCAGGATATCATTTAACTTGCCTTGTTTTGATTTCCACAAATCAAGATTCGTACTATCGTATTTCAGGTTTGTATTGATGGCTTTTAAATCTTTGTTCTGTTCTTTTAGGTCTTTCTTGATACCATTCAGTTCGTTTTCTAAGTCTCTCCCATCAAGGCTGAGCTTGATGTTTAATCCTTTAACTGTTTCTGCCAAAATACTCACCTCTCATTTCAAAAGAAAAACACACCAAATGATGTGTTTTAAAGATTATAATGCTTTCTGTTATTTGATTTCTGCAAGTAATACTTCCATACTTTCAGCAAAAGTTGGAATGTTGTTTTTCCAGTATGGAATGGATATTTCTATTGATTTAATAGCTTTATCAAACTGTGCTCTTCCATATTCTTTTTTGAATTTATTAAGGAAAAATTCAAAATCAGTTGGTTTCATTGACCTTTTATTAATTACTCCATCAGATAGTTTTATCAAAATATTAAGATATATCATAGCGCTACCTTGATTCATATCAGTCTTCTCCGAAACTTGATAACTTAAATCTTTAATGTCATTATAACCTTTTTTATACTGCTTAAAAGAGTTCCAAACTTCCTCGATCATTTCTGTTGTAATTACGTTATTAGTTCTTTTGCTTGCTTTTGTATCAAAAGTACCGGCTGCTTGCTTTTCTTCAGTTGGCTGCTTAAGTGAGAATGGTAATCCTTTTTCTTTCACAATCTTATTCATGAATATACTAAAAGCAAGCTCAACATCTAACCCAACAGAATCTAAAATTGACTTTACTTCCCTTAATAAATTTTCTTCTACTTCAAACGATAAACTTGACATATAATCCTCCTTCAATGTAATCACTATGTATTACTTAGCTTTATTATACATTACTTGTATATTTACTGTCAATAGTAATTTTAGTAATACAGTAGTAATTACAGTAAAAAGGCATCAATGTCTTGTTGTTTTGCTCTTCTATTGCCTTGCTTTCCACTAATCACATTCATCTCAAGCTCAATTATCTCAAAGTATGTGTTTAGATCAAAAGTTTTAGTATCCTCAATAGATAATCCTAGATGAGCAAGATTAAATATGATGTTTGCGGTAATGTTTTGAGATCCAGAGTTATTTGGGACTCCCATTGCCTGCTGACCCTTTTTGAAATGTGGCAAGCATTTCACCTATCGTATTCGTCAGATTTTGTAGTTCATCTTGATTGCTTAAAATAGAAAAGTCTAACAACATTAAAAAGTCGTTGTAAGATAGCTTGCTGAACGGTCTATGCAAGACATAGATGATTCTAAAAATAGTATCAATTACAGTTGTCAGATCTTCTCCGTTTTTCAAACTTACATTATCTAGTTTGTTGATATCGTTGAATAACTCGGTAGAGAACACATTTCTATATTCAATAATCGTAAATAGAGATGAATGAAGACGATAATCTTTATCGCCAAGTTTAAGTGTTTTTTCCATTAGTCATATCCTAAATAAATGTTGGTAATTCTGGTGCACTAGTTAAAAATGCAGTGTAGTTGGTATCTCCAACTCCAGCAATAATTCTTAAAATAAGATTGTTTCCAGATTCAATTGGTCTTGCTGTAATGCTCAATGTAATTGAGTTTGCTTCGATTGAATCTGCTTTTGATTTGCTTGCATCACCTGAAGGTGTCGCGGTACATAAGAAGTACCAAATACGTCTTGCCTTGATGTCTCCTTGAATCTCATATCCTAATGCAAATGTCTTTGTTTCGCCATTTACTATCTCTACCAGGTTTCCATTTGTGTCTTCTAAGAAACCAAATATGTCCTTTTTAAAGACTTCATCAATCTCTGTAAATTTCAATGTAACATTTGTTCCTGAATTTGATACTAGTGTTGCGATCACTTTGTCATCAGCATATACTTGTGTGCTTCCACCGATTGCTTCAGTCGTAATCTCTTGTGCTCCTTCTAATTTTTTTGGTAATCCAAAAGTCCAACTACCATCTTCTGCTTGTGTGGCTAATGCATAATGTACATTTTTTAAGCCAAAAGTAACTTTATTACTCATAATTAAATAACCTCCAATTTAATTTCATAAACTCTGTTAATAGATCCATCTTCATTTGTGTATTCAGATAGCATTTGAAACTCATAATTGCTTAAATATAAATATAACTCGAGTCGTTCTTCCAACTCGAGATTCTTTTTTTGTGTAATCAAATTCACTTGAATCGTTGCGATTCTCATTTGAACTTTATCATCTGCATATACAGTTCCACGATTGCTTATTTCTTGATAAACAATATAATCATTTTCTTGAATGATATTTTCTCTAGTGCCATAGGATACTTGTCCAGGTAAAGCTGACTCTAATACTTGATATAGATTTTCTAATATGATTTGCATTATAAGCCACCTTTCTCAATCAATTGTTTGATATCCTCAAGCATCTTTGGAGTAAGCAAATCAAAGGCAGGTCTCAAGAATGGTCTTGGCCCTACATACTTACCACTTTTGTGAGTAAATCCAAACTCAAGCAAATGTGTGAGCTTTCCTTTTGTGTTTGAGTATATTGATATTGTTTTGTTAATTCCTTCACCTTGTGGTGTGGCAACAAAAGAATCAGCAAAAGGTTTAGATCCACCACTTCTTGGCGCATGATTCGATATGTATTTCACAATCTCTCCTGCTGTTTCATCAAGCCTTTTTTCTAATTTGGGAATAAGCTCATCAACATAATCTTCAACCATATTTTCAATAGCGACTCCTAACTCATCAAGCGTAACCAATGATGTCACTCTTTCTGATCTTTGATCTACTCAAGTAGAGTTCAGTAAATTGTCCAGCGGTATATGTTCGCTCTATTTTGTAGATTACATTTCCAATATCAACATACTTGCTATTGTCATATAGAAAGCTTTGAATCTTAACTGCAATATCAATGTGGATATCTGATCTTTTACTTTCATAATATTCTCTAGAAGTAATACTGAAATTTATGCCAATGACTTCTTTTGAATGTAGGAAAAGGTAGCTTGAGCCACCGATTGAATTTTGAACCAAATCAATGGTTAGTAACTGCATTCTTATATTGGGGGAATTAGGATACATTTTCAATAGTTCCTTTCGTTAGCGCGATTTGTCCAACTAACATATCGAATGTTTTAGGCAGTTCTTTTGCACTACCATCATTCTTGAAACCAAAGAAGGTTTTCACATAAATAATAATGATTGTACTAACCATTGGATTCAATTCGTCATTTATATAAGAAGGATCAATCCCACAACTCTCTAAATAAAGTTTGCAACTATCTATGTGAGTCATAAGCTCATCATCAGCAAATGTTTCTGATTGGGGGATTAGTAGTGCTTTTTTTACAATATCTAAAATTGCCATGGAATCAATCCTTTCTTATCTTTTATTAGTGGTTATTAGGCAGTTACTTTCTTTTTGATACGCAAGAAGCCGTTATAACCTACAACGTTGCCACCTGTGAATACAGATGCCTTATAACTGATAATTCCGTCTTTAAATTTGTAATCAGTAGATTTACCAATTTCAACTGATGAGAATATTGGAACTTCATAGTTTTTAAGAGCTCCATATGCGATACCATATTCTCCAGCTGCAGTATTTGAATCTGCAATAGCTTTGCAATGTGAATTGATGATGTAAGGAATACCATCGATTGTTTTACTCACGTAATCAATCGTATGAACTTTACGGCCTTCTTGAGTTTTAAGTCCGGCAAAAGCTCTCAAGTCATTCTTATTCAAGATAAGAACTGCTCCGCCTTCGACTTCTTCATCTCCACCGTAAGCAAAGACAATATCATCTAAACTTGTATCTGTGATAGCTGCGATTTCTAAAGGTGTTTTATCAGCAAGTGCTACAGCTGCATCACTGAAGATTCCAGTGAACGTATTTGAAGTTCCTGCACCACGTAAGATTTGTTCGCTGATTTTCTTTTTAAGAGAGATATTGATGTTACGAAGTACTTCTGCTTGATAAGGAATACTTGGAAGTTTTTCTAATTCTTCAGTGATTTCTGTATAAGCAGTAATCTTAACTTTAGTAATTGTTAAATATCCAAATGCAGGTTCAGTTTCAGTGTAAGGTTGTCCTTCAAGTGTAGTACCAGCAATACCATTTGCTTTAACAAATGACTTCTTATAAGTCTCTCCACCATTAAGGTTGATGACATTTACGCGGTCTACTAAACTAGAAACTTGAGCAAAAGGAACTGGTGCTAATCCAGATGCTGTGTGTTCTGGAAGCAGAATTTCCTCGCTTGATACTTGGATCACACGTTTTTCTCTTAATTGTTGACCTCGTAACTCTAATTTTTCTTTGTCAATTTGAGTGCGGTTATCAATGATGATTGGTTTGATTTCAGTTTTTGTAGCAATTGACATCTTTTTGTCAATCATACTTCTTTCTTCCTGAAGTGCTGTTGTTTCTGTTTCCATTGCTTCCAGTTTAATTAGATCTGCTTCATTATCAACAAGACCTCTAATTTCTGTTAATCGATTTTCGATTTCTTTTCTTCTTATTTCTAAATTCATGCTTTCTTCTCCTTTTAGATTTGTGATTTTATTTTGATTCTTTTTTTGATAATTATTGATTGTTTTTCCTGCTCTACTAAATCCATAGTCTTTAGTTCTAACTCCATAGACTCTAAAGAACGAGCATATATACTGGTTGAATCATATGCCGGAGTATCCACAACCGACACATCATACAAACGTTCAATTTTTGTGATGGTTCTTTTTGGAATTCTGCCTTCACGATTCCAAACTTGCTCATCAACTGTAAATGCAAAACTCATTTTATCTAGAAGTCCACTTCTAACCATTTTATAAATGTCCTGGTTTGTCAGAGTATCCAATAGTTCAGCTCTAACTTTTAATCCAATACTATCTACGGTTAATTGAAGCGATTGATTCTTGGTTCTAGCTATAATTAAAAAGGAGTCCATATGATTGTATTTCATAGGAACATCATTCATTTTCGTTTCTGATAAAGCTCTGGAATCTATTTCTTCTATGAATCCATAACTTTCATCACCGATGAGTGTTTCGTTATTGAAGATAATCGCATATCCTTCAAGGATCATCTTTCCTTCTGATTCTTCTAACGTTACATCAGCTAATCTAGTCTCTCTTAGCATCTGCGCGTACCTCCACTTGTTTTGGCTTAGGTTTTTCTTGTTTTATTTCTTTGGTATATTCATACTCCAGTTCCGAGTCCTTATATGAGAGTGCTTCAAATTTCTCTTGTTTACAGAACTCATCTATGACCTGTATTTTATCTTTTTGTGCTTTTAATATAACTTTGATTGCATCTTCTGAAATCTTTCCATTAACTGTTATTTTCATTTGTCTTTTCCTCCTGGTTTCCCACTTGATATAAGTTTGCTTTATCTGCATCTACAAAGTTAAGAGATTGTAGTCGCTTATTTCCACCTTCTATAGGTTCTAATCCTAATAGTGATCTTGATTCATTGAGTGACATAATTCCTAAGCTCATGAGTTTTTCTATTGCTGTAACCTTTGTGTTCCATGAAGCATATTGTAATCTCTCGCTATAGAAGATAATTTCTTCTCCACGCTCTAATTGATTATCTGTAAGTAATCCTAAAGAAAAAGCCTCGCTTAATTGAATAGCAAGAGGCTCAATCGTTGATTCGTAGAATGAGTTATATTCGTCTTCAGTGTATTTATTCTGAAATATAGGAAGAGATACTCCGAAGTAATCTAGTATCTTTGATTGCAAAAACACAAGTGTATCTTTATCAATAAGTTTAGGATCAACATTTAAAGGAATATATTCTGATTTTAAATCAATTGGAATAATTGAACTTCCTTTAACATTCAATGATTCAGACAGTGCAGTATCAAAGAGATCTCGTTGTTTTTTCTTATCTGCTTCAGAAAGCATTCCGTTCATCTTAATGATTCCACGGATTTGCATCGATGATTTGATCGCATTATCTATTCCCTGAAGCAAGCTATCATTAATTGATATCGTTTTAAGGATTGCTTCATGATCACCGGCTGATCCGGTTCCACCAAAGATATCATTTTGTGCATAATGTCTTCGCAAATGAATTATATTATCATATGGCAATATGTATGACTCCCCATTATCAAACAGAAACTTGATAAAATATGCATCAGAACCATCAACAATCATCTCTACAGTTACTGGCCTTAAAGGATACAAACCTTTAAGTTCTCCGGTTTTTTTATCAAACTTGGGATAAATAAATGCATTATCATTCAGTAACAACAAAGTAATTGTCTTATATATAAAATCATAAGGCGTCATGATCTCATTTGGTTTATATTTCAAAAGAAAAGACAGTCGACCTTTCTTCTCGGTTACTGTCTTATCATTTTCAGTTTTTATAAATCTTGGTTTTAACTTGGCACACTGGCTTGCGACACGATCAATGCATATCTTAACCACATCACTATTGGAAATATTGTTTCCAAATGGTGTATAAAATGCATTAAGATTACTTATTAACTGGAGTGCATCAAATGATCCGGTTTTGCTTTTTCTTTTAAATATAACCATTTAATCAACCTTCTATTTTTTTTCATAGATTTTCTTTTCTAAATTTTTAAGTGTTCTAACTAAATTAGTAAACTTGCTAGACATTTCATTGTTTAAATCATTTGCATCGGTAATACTTAAACTACGTTTTTTTACGATTGTTGACATGAATTCCATTAGAACATCTAGATCTTGTTTCAAGTCATTCAAGAAATCAGTAGTGATTAACCTATTTTGAAATTTTACAATTTTATCTAACAATCTGTCCACTTTTTCGAACGACACATCAAAACTTTTATTTGCATTGCCAACTAAAACTCCACTGGAGTTTGCAATATTTTGTAATTCTTCCAAAAGGGAATCAATTTTTTGCTGTTTCTTATCAAGTCTATACATTTCAACATCATGTTTTTTCCCAGATTTATATATTAAAACAGTAGCTATGATAGTTGCAATTGCCATAAGTGTATTCAATATTAAAGCAAAATTTTCTTTTATAAACTCCATGATGACCTCCAATTATAGTAACTATTATTATTACAATCATTATAACATATTTTCATAATCAATTTTATATCTATTTAAAACAGCATACGCAATGATCAATGCAACTGTTCCATCGATTCGTTTGTATTTTGAATTCAGCTTTGAAGGTTGAATATTTCCATTCAGGTCTACCTTGGCTTGTGTATTGGCTAAACACCATTTTAAGATTGGATTATTGTTATAATTTACCAGACTATTTTTTAGGTCAGCTTCTAACTGTTTCATTGGTTCTGATAAAGAATAGATTCCTTGTCTTACTTTCTCCATATTGAACCCTAGGTCTTCCATTTCTTTTATCCAGTATTGTGAATTCCAAGGATCAAATCCAACCCATAAAGGTCTGATACCATATGATTGTATCATCTTCATGAACCATTGAGTCACCAAACTAAAGTCGTTTTGATTTCCCTCTGTTAAAGTTACTAGTCCTCTTTTTACCCAAATATCATAAGGAACATTATCTTCAGTTATTCTTTTTTGCAAAACTTCACTTGGCATAAAGAAATGAGCTAACACAAACTTCTTATTGCTCTCCTTTTTCTGAATAACAAGAATTGCTGCAGTTAGATCTGTTGTTGAGGATAAATCTACACCCCCAATAGCATAACTATCTCTTAAATCATCGATGTTATATGTTTCGTCATTGTTCAAATCGTCAAAATTGAGCCATGAACCTGAATCAACTTGTTTAATGTTAAAGTCCTTACATAGCATCGTTACTCTTGTTGATAGATCATGTTTTGATTTATTCATCACATCTTCTAAGTAGCTATTAAGCTTAACGACGCCAATACTCGGATTTGATTTCTGCCATGTATTTTTATCCTCATATATTTCATTTACGGAGTCTTGTGTATAAAGCCAGGGAAGAACTCTTTCATCTTGTATCTCACCTTTAAGCATCTTACGACTATAATCAAGTTTACTATCTAAAAACCCACCGACTGTTGTTCCTTCGGTGGTTATGATAAATATAAGAGGTTCTTTTTTAGTAGATTGTGATTGTTTGATTGCATCATAGACTTTTGAATCCGTCATCTCATGAACTTCATCGATACAACCTACTTCGATGTTATATCCATCTTTATTTCTAGATTGAGCTGATAATTTCTTGATCTTGTTTTTCGTTTTTGGAGAATAGATGTAAAAGATATTTTTCTTGCTTCTTGTTTCCTTTGATAATGATGGAGATTGCTCTCGCATATTATTAATTTCTTCAAAAAGAATGTTTGCTTGTTCTGTTGTATTAGAAGCACAGATAATGTCAACTCCGCCTCTTGAAAGAAAGAACTCAGCAATATCTAATCCAGCAACAAAGGTGGTCTTACCATTCTTTCTAGCAATCAACAAAATAACTTCATTAAATCTTCTAAGGCCTGTATCAACAATTTTGAATCCATAAGCTGTCTGAATGATCGCTTTTTCCCATAACTCAAGTATAAATGGCATCCCGTTAAATGGTGATTTAGTATGCTTACAAAAGGTCTCTATAAAACTAATTCTTAAATTACCTGGTTTCTCATCAAATATGTATCTAGGGTTTTCAAGATCAAGAATCAATATATCAAGTTGTTTCTTGAGTTCTTCTCCTACAAGAATATTTCCTTTTTCTATTTCTTGATAATATTCAACTAAATAGTTCATTCAGCTGCTCTCTTAAGAAATTCATCAAACGCATCATCTCCATCATCTACTTGTGTACCAAGAATGGTATTAAGTGTTTTTATTACTGTACCATATGAATTCACAAGCTTTGTATAATATTTAGCAGCTTCTGTTTGCCGTTGCGATCCTTTAGTTGATATTTGAACTGCTCCATATTTTCTAATTTGTCCTTGAAGTTTATCAAGTTCCACTTTCATAAAAGCAGCTTGATATATTAAAGTGTCAACTAGCTCTTTCTTTGATTCATCAACCAAAGAAAAAAGCGATATTAATCGCTCATATTCTTTAATTATTATCATTCTTAATTTTTTCTATCACTTCAAAAACATGTTTAATGGAATATATCAATGCAATTCCAGTATTTTCTTTTATAAAGTACTTTGTTTCTCTAGGATTATTTGGGTCATCTGTTGGTTCATATACCGGTGTTTGGTATGGTTGGTAACCACTAATTACACCAAGAAAATTCATTTTATCTTCACGATCAGTTAATGCAACTCCACCCGAAAAACCCTTATTATTCATTACATCAAGCAAAAGAAACTCTATTCCATTTTCATTTTTAATAGTTGACACAACACCTTTTTTGATTAGTGGAATTGGATTTCCAGTACCCAAATTATGTTCTGTAGTTCTTAGTCCTAGTGGATACCCTAAAATATATACATCTTCTCCATATAGTAATCCATTAGTAGTTGTTGTGATGGGTAAAGTAGGTGTTATCTGTGTATTATTTAAATATTTCAATACTGCAATATCAATACTATTATTTTCATGAAAATATAGTTGTGCGTTTAGATTCTTCCATTGATTATCATTGAAAACTTGTAAATAAATAATGGATTTGTCTGCTATTCCTTTAAAAACATGTTTTGCAGATACTAGATATTGTATTCCGTTATCTTCTACTGTAAAAGATGAACCAAGTGCATTATTAAATTTAATTTGCAATACTCTTGTTAATGCATTTACTGTAATCATAAATCAATTTCCTCCTGTTTTTCGGTTTTCAAAAATCTTACCTCGCGTATTTTAATCGTCCCCTAGCGCGGTACCCTTTGATATAATTTTTGATGAAGAGGGGGGGATTATAATTCCAGTAAATAGTCAAATAGCGACATGCCTTTATTGTTTAAATCACTTGCTATAACTACATTATCATAAATTTCCAATCTCCTAAAAAGACTTCCTTTATCAAATATATCTTCTATGTTTTCTTCGACCATTGACAGATTCGAATTTCCATCCATTTTTATTGGATAACGAAACTCATCAGAGTTTACATCTTGATCATGAACTTTTTTGAGTACTTCTCCTATTTCACATAGTTCTGTTACATTTGACAACTCAATTGTTGGTCCTCTGCCATCACCTAAATCTTCAAGAATAGATACTACTTTATTCCACAGTCCTATTATTTTATGTTTTTTATTCCTAAATATTTTAAATGCATCATCAGTCATTATGTAATAGATAATATCTTTTAATACTAATTCAATCGATAATCTTTCAAAATATAATCTTTGAAAATAATAATCATCATATTCTATAAGAAATTCTGCAGCCTTATTAAATCCATTCATTTGATACCTAAAACTTTTTGATAATCCGCCAGTACCAATTGTGGAAAAAATTCTGTAGTTTACTTGTGTTTCAGACACAAAATCTATTGCTTTTGAATTTCCTTTAAATTTAGTCTTATTATCATTAATCATCAAATCGAATAAGAACTCAGATATCTCAAAGGCATTGAAAAGTTTAACTAAATCGATCCATACTTGATTCTCAAAATTATAACTGCCAAACAAACCAAATGGATACCTGAAGAAATCTGAATCTGGATCAACCTTATCAATGTAATCAATCAACTTCTTAAATTCAATACTATCAGATGTATTTAAAACCAGAATCTGTTTAACATCATCAAATAAAGTAACTAAATTGTGTTTATTTGTGGCCAACATTGTTATGACTTCCTCTTTATCTTTACATTCAACGATTAAGACATATTTTAAAACTAATTCTAAACTGTGTCTAAAAGAATACAAACAAGGAAATATTAATTGATCCAAGTATTTTGGTGTTCCCTCATTAACCAATTTTTCGAACATCATTTTTGACGTCTTAAAAAATTTAACACTCATTTCCATAAACTTTTTTGATACATTATTCTTCCACAAAATAAATTCAGAATCATTCATATTATCACAACCTTTTATATAATTATATCAAAAATGAATTGTAAAAACGAGGATTATTTACGAATCATATCACCATTGGAATCAAATTCTATCGAAGGACTAAATCGCTTATGTTCTTTGTTATGACAGTCTTTACACAAGAGTTCTAAGTTTTCTTGATTAATGCTAATAGAAACATCTCTGACATTATCTATTGTTAATCGTTTCTTATGATGAACTTCTTCACCTAATTTACCACAACGTTCGCATAGTCCATTAACTTCACGTATCTTGATTTCTCTTGCTACTGCCCAGACACTAGACTTATAGAAATTGTGGATCACCTTAGGTTTTCGCATACAGTTCTCTTAATTGATTAATCTTATCATCTACATGTTCCCATCGAACTGAAAGATCTTCTCTACCGAAGTGTCCATAAGCAGCTAACTCTTTGAACTTGACTTTATCCAATTCAAGTTCTTTTCTTATATTTTCAGGTTTAAAGTTAAAAACATAATTAACCAATGATGTGATTTCATCATCATCTGTAACACCAGTATCGAATGTATTAACAAGTACACTAACTGGCTTTGCTACTCCTATTACATATCCTAAGCTAACTTCGCAATGTGTGGCCAAACCTGCCCCTACAACCGCTTTTGCAACGTATCTGGCATAATAAGCCGCGCTGCGATCAACCTTGCTTACGTCCTTACCAGAGAAGGCTCCTCCGCCATGTCTTGAGTAACCACCATAAGTGTCAACAATTATTTTTCTACCAGTTAATCCAGAGTCAGCATATGGTCCTCCAATTACAAACTCTCCAGTAGGATTTATGAGAATATCAGCTTCAACTAATGTGTCAAAGTCAAAGACCTTTGTTAATACTTCATTGATTATGATATCTTCAATAAACTCTCTATCAAGTCCTGGTTTTGTTTGAGCTGAAACAACAATGGTTTGTACTTTCACAGGTTTTCCATTTTCATAACCTATAGACACCTGGCATTTACCATCAGGACCAAATATGTGAGAATATTTCTCTTTTCGAATCTTATCTACTTCTTTTGATATTTGATGTGCATACATAATAGGTAATGGCATGAATTCTTGTGTTTCATTACAAGCGTAACCGAACATGATCCCTTGATCACCCGCACCTTGTTCTTTGTTATCACTAGAATCAACACCTCGTGCGATATTTGGTGACTGCTTACTAATCTTTTCTAATACAACAAACTTCTCATCATAACCAATCTGTTTTACTGTATCTTTTGCAATTTGAGAATAATTGACAACTGCTGTGGTTGTTACTTCACCGAATACAAAAATCAAATCATCTTTAATTGCTGTCTCAACTGCTACTCTTGCATTCTTATCTTGTTCTAATATTGCATCTAAAATTGCATCACTGATTTGGTCGCATACTTTATCAGGATGTCCACTAAATACAGATTCACTTGTTACAATTTGCATATATCCACTCTCCTTCTAATATAACGAAAAAAGGAGCCTTAGCTCCCAATTGATGTTTTTGGTAAATATGCTGTGTACCTCGCATAATGATATCCTTCGCTTTCAACAAGGATTCCAAAATCATGTTGTTCTGATGTTACCAAGATACAATGGAACGTTCCTTCATTATCGCAATACATTAAATCAATGTTATCTTTAATGAAATCATAATCGTCTAATGGATTCTTTATGAAGGTTTCAAGTAAGTCAGGTTCAATCAATACTTCTTTTTCAATCACAAACTCATCTTGTGGAATGAGTTCATAGTTCACTGCTTTTCTAATAAAGTTTGCTTTCATTGTGTAATCTCCCATGCTGTATATACTGATCTGTAAGTACAATCCCAAGTATCAAGTATTACTCCATCAACGCAAGCTGTAATGTGTCCTGCCATTTTTAGGATATAAATTCCCTTTGGGTGTAGTTCTGCAAAATCAGATCCTTTGATTCTTGGTTCACCTTTTACCGCTTTGAATATCAGTCTTGGATTTTTTTCTAAATACTTATACAAAAACAATGTGTCTTTGTATCCGGAAAATCCTAACTCGCGTTTCTTTTGATTTAACTCTTTCCTACATTCCAAGTAATCTTTGTTGGTAGCTGTTGCGATTGCTCTTACAACACAATCTCCAGTTTTGATTCCTTTTGGATGTGCATTAAACTCTTTAAACATTCTTTTTAGTCTCCTTTAGTATAGTTTTGTTACTCTATATATCACTCTAAAGGCATTAAAAAGCAAGTTATATTTTCACTATAGTAACAAATTATCAAAGATATCAAAACCGCTCAATGGAGACGTTTTTCCGTTTCTCATTAAATAGCAATCTTCTATTGATTCACTATGCCTGATATACCTTTTTACAATTACATCAACAAATCTTTCATCAAGCTCCATCAAACAACTTTTACGATCAAGTTGATCAGCTGCGATCAATGTAGATCCAGAACCACCAAATAGATCTAAAATCGTTTCATGTCTTCTACTTGAATTAGCTATTGCTTTTCCTACTAGCTCTAGAGGTTTCATTGTTGGATGTTCTTCACTCTTCCTAGGTTTGTTATAGTTCCATATGGTATCTTGAGTTCTATCATCAACAAAGAAATGAGCTGCGCCTTCTCTCCATCCATAAAGAATAGGTTCATGTCTCCAATGATAGTCTTGTCTTCCTAGTACCAATGCATTCTTTTCCCATATTATTTGTTGTGCGTACTTAAAACCCGCTTCAAGATACGATAATAAAAAATTCTTGAGTTCTGTTGCCGCATGACAAACATAGATTGCACCACCTGGTTTTAAATGATCATACATGTTTTTATATGCATTGTATAAAAAAAGATAGAAGTTATTATCTCCCATCTTATCGTTTTTGATTTTACCTGCAGTTCCTTCATAATCCACATTATAAGGTGGATCAGTAAAGATCATATCTATTGTCTTGGAATCTACTAATTTATTTACATCTTCACTTTTTGTAGAATCCCCACACATAACTCGATGATTGCCAAGTATATAAACATCCCCTGGTTCACTAAATGGAACTTCTGAAATCTCGTCTTCAACATCAAAATCATCATCAGAAGCATTATCCGGAAGCAATTCTTCCAATTCCTCAAATCCAAATTGAAGCATGTCTATATTGATAAAAGAAAGTTCTTCTTCAAGTTTTGAAAAATCCCAGGTCGCTAGTTCAGCGGTCTTGTTATCAGCTAATCGAAATGCTTTGATTTGCTCGTCATTTAAGTCATTTGCTATAACACATGGGACCTCTTCCAAATCAAGCAACACAGCGGCTTTTAAGCGCGTGTGTCCGGCAATAATAACATTGTCTTTCGTTATTACAATCGGAACCCTGAATCCAAACTCTTTGATTGAATTAGCTACCGCTTGCACAGCGTCATCATTATTCCTTGGATTATTATCATATACAACTAAATCTTTACTCTTCTTCATCATCACTAGCATTTGTCCAATCATCCTCTTTTGCATTCAGTCTTTTTTCCATCAAATCTAATTCACGTTTCTTTTCGTTATATTCTCGGCCAAAGTTAGTAATTAGAAGATATCTTAATGCCTTATAGTCTGGCTTCTCTTTTTTGTTATGCTTTTCAATTCTCTCTTTTCTTTTACCATTTCCATCTTTTTCAATATTTGTTTTGGTATCTTCTGAGAATGCACCGATAGCAAGTTGATACATCGAATCTAACAAATTCTTCTTCAAACCTTCTTTTCCTTTATAGATTGCATCTTTGATTTTTGGATGCTTTCTTTTTAACCCTATAAAAGTCTTCTCGCTAATTCCTAAAGATTCAGCAAGCTCACGTTGAATTATTCTTTTCGAAGCTAGTTCTTCTATTTCCTTTAATTTCTTTTTTAGAACTCCATCTTTTTCCCATTGCTGGTATGAATCTAGTAGTTTTGGCATTGGCTAATCACCTCATTGTTTCTCGCACTAAACAGTCAAAACTGAAGTTATTCGATATTCGAGCCTACAAATCTATCTGCAAAAGAAAAAGGAACTCGATCTACGAATTCCTGTTACTTCTAGGCTTCTTTTTAGCCAGTACTCCACGATACTTTGAGTTTATCAAAATTCGCAAGTTTTGTCTACAAGCTTTTAGCACAATTTTATCTAGATAGTGCCTTTTAGGGTATGTAACTTATAGCCATATTGGAGTATAGTTGTAATACATTTTTTGTATATTTGTGCGTATGTTCGTGTTACCGTTCACAAGTATTACTGGTAACGCTTCATAAAGAATATGTTTGTGTATATTTTTGAACATGCTATATTTTTACTATTTTGACTTTGCCTTGTTCAATTAACTTATAAAATGAGTTAGGGTAAATTCTATTTATCATTTTTTGTACTAAAGATGTTACTTCAGATTTCCTATTTCCGCCTTCATAATCCGAATAACAAAAGAATATGGTTTTTTTATTATTAAAGAAAGACAATATATTATTGTAATAGTCATTATCAAACTTATTTAATGAGGTTCCGTAAAATACTATTGTATTATCTTCTTCTTCAATTAATGTAGAAATAGGTTGAATGTCGTTTTGAATTCTTCTATTTGATTTTGTGAATTTTTCATAATCTGCTTTAGTGTTCGACTCTGCGCTAATTCCAAAAATAGGATGATTTAAAATTGATCCATGAAGGTTTTGGACTTTTATGGCATGACCTTCAATACTATCAATTATGGATGTGTAATTAAAAGTAAAAGCGTATACAGCCTGTTCCCTAATTGTACTGTCTAAAAGCTTCTCAAACAACATAGTTTGATTTGTATAATACAAATCTTTAACCTCATCAACTTCTTTGCTGATATACTGTGAAAATCTATTCTCAAATTTAGATAACTCAAGAAGTAACTTTTCTATGAATTCACTATTTATAACAACTTTTGACTTAAAAAATTCTCTGGGAAGTCCAAGTCTTGACGGATAACTCCCATCATCAAAGTATCTTTTATATAACATGTAAGCAAAATACCAATCTGAATCCGGATTTCCCCAAGAATCACTATCCAGAAATTCATTGATTTTATCAAGAATCCTTTCCCAAAAACCAGATTGAATGGATTGGTTTATTTCAGTTTCAATATCACACCATAAGTCCTGATTCATGTTGGGTGATTGAACTATGAAATATAAATCCCAAATAGTAAACTCTTGTTGATCTATGGCATCCCTGACATAAGTATCAAATGAAAAGTCGTAAGGTTTTGAGGATGTCACATTCTTATACCATGGATATGTTTTCCTACACCAATTAAAAAAATGCGAATATTTTGTTTTCAGACCGCACTGAAGATCAAATCCATTTCCCAATACAAAGATAGTTCCCATAAAAATCCTCCAATTACAAAATCCATTTCATTTATTATTTATACAATGATAGCTTAAATTACATTACACAGACTTAAAATCGATATTTCAAGTGTAATTCTTTCATTCTTTTTGAACTCTTTGAATTCTGCACAACTTCTAGTTTTTATTGTATTGTAATTTTCAACTGAACTTTCATCAGTTTTACTGATAATATATCGAGTACATGCTAATTACAACAAAAATTAATTCAATGATAGGTATTATAGGTATAATCCAAATGAGAAGTCTTTTAACTTTAATCTTGTTTGAAATCAAAACAATCTGATTGCATAGTATTCTGTTTTCAGTTGAAAGTTTTTCAGAATTCAAGAAAGAAACAACATTCGTTAAAAAATCAGACTCTGTTAGTCTAGAAATTATTCTAGAACTGTGCAAATCAAAAAGATTTATTCTTCTTGACCTCAGCCGTGGTTTACCCACATCAAATAAGACCAGGAGTAGTAAAATAAAAGGCAATATCAATAATATCCCGAACACAGTATATGCATTTCTCGCATCAACTGAAACATCAGGTGAGAGCCCCTGGACAATAAAAAATGCCAACAATGCTCCAACAAAACCCATTATGAATTTTGAAATATTCCTTAATAAGTTGTTCTGTTTATCATGATAATCTCGTGTTTCAATTAAAATGCGATTTACTTCTGTGTTTTTTATTTTCTTTTCTACTTTTTGTTTTTGTTCCATGTGCTCAACCAACTTCCAATTTTATCAAATATTGAATTCAAATCTTTAGGTTTTTTGGATGGATCGTCAACTGCAGTTTGAACTTCTTCAACATCTTTCAATAAATTAAGTATTTCTTTAGTATATTCTGTCGTCAAAGTATTAAATTTATCCGAATATTTTTCATTAATATTAGAAATTTGTTGTTGAATTTCTTCTTCGTTGCTCAATTTTTTACCCATTCTATTCACTCCTTCCTGATTAATAACGCTATTAATATAACTATTATCAAAGCACCAACAGATACAAGAATAATATAAATCCAATTATCTCGGATAAATACTAATGTTTGTACTGTTAACCACATTATTCCGTATCTAATTCCCCAATGAATTATCGATCCCAGATCACGTCCTGAAATAACTCCACTCTTATAAAGGCCACCGACTATTCCAAAAGCAAAGTCATACAATAGCCAAACAATAAAAGCTGGAAATACCCAATCTAATAGTGCATTATTGAACAGTGGTTCAGTTTGAAACAAAAACTCATAAATATATTTGTACCAAATAATTACTCCCCCTTTAAACAAACAGAACTATTTCTTCATCTAATATAGCTTTTCTCTGCTTCCAATCAGGCATAAGAACTGTAAGCATGTTGTAGAATTTTTGATCATGATTCCTGTGTACGAAATGAACTAACTCATGAAGAACAACATATTCAATACAATGTTTGGGTGCTTTTATCAACTCATAGTTTAGAATTATGCGATTCTTGCTTCTTAAACATGATCCCCATCTCTTCTTCATAGTCTTTATTTCGATATCAGGCTTCGGTATTACATCATTTGATATGATTGGATATATTGCATCTAAAGCTTCTTTAAAAACAATATTTGCGCGTGCTTTCATCCATTCGTTAAGTAAGTTTTGCTTCCTTTTTAGGTTTTGCTTCTTTTTAACGTTTATTGATATGAATCCTGGTTTCATAGAAACAAATTCTTTTGTATATGCTTGCTCAATTATTAATCGGTATTGTCTTCCTAAGTATTTGTGTGTTTCTCCATTTACATATTCTCTTTCATTATCTTCTAATGATTTCGTTTCAGTAAATGCACTAATATTCTTAGTAATCCAAGAAGCTTTACTTTTCACAAAATCATAAACCTTATCTATATCTGCGAATAATGGAGCAGATACATGAACTGATAAATCCGGTTTGACACTGATATTAAAATTCTTTATTTCCTTAAATTCCAGGTTAAACCAAATTTCTCTTTTAGAATACAATACTTTATGTTTTTCCATATTTACCACCTAGTATCTTCGTAATGCTACTGTCTTAATTGTATTAATAATTTCATCTATTATCGTAAATGATAATTTTGGAAAGTTCTCTTTCTTAAAATTATAAAATAAGTCATTCAAGTCAATTGTAATCCTATTATGGACATCAAGATTATCATGCCAATCAACTTTACTATTCTTCTCAATCACATCATCGATGATTAAAGACAAATCTGCTAACAGATTACAATAGCTATCATTATCAAATTTAGTACTAAACTCACTATAAGCATCAAGAGCTTCTTTTACAACTCCATAAAATGCTTGTGCATGAACATGATTATGGATTTTATTTGGATACACAGTTCCAGAATATCCCTGTCTAAAATCAGATAAAACCTTATTTAATCTTGTTAAGTAATCTGCATCTGAAATTCTTCTTAGTTTATACTCGTCCAGAATCTCCTGTATACGCTCAGAAAACTTCTTATAATATGCTGGGTTTTCTTCATATTTCTCATTTATTCTTCTTGTTAATCTTGTACGAATGGCATCAGCTTTAGCTCTTGAGGAACCAAGTTTACTTATTTCTTCTTCAAATTCTGTCTTATTCAGAATATCCACTGGTGCAGTAATTAACATTACATCTTCTGCAGCAATATATGTATCCATTAAGTTTCGCATTTTTGCTTCATATTCTTTATGATCAATAGTATCTGAATAGCGTAGTTTTACTGATGCTCTAAGTTCTTGGAAGAATTTCAATTCTTTTTTGAGTTTATCAATCTCTTCATTACCGATTGCTTCATAAACATGCTCGGATTCCAAAGCAATCCCAAGATATTTACCAAACGCTGATAAGGAATTATAAAAATCATTTCTTATTTCATCATCCTCAAGCTTTAATTCATACTCTTCTTTATCTCGATGATTTCTTATATCTTTGAATATGTCTAAAAGTTGAGAATATGCTTCTCTAAGTTTTCCGACAATAGATATTACATCAACTAAAGCTCCTTGAATATCATCAGCGTCGAAGTTTTCTAATCCAGAACCAGAATAAGTCTCAAGTGCTGAATCTAACTCTTCAATAAGGCCTCTATAGTCTACAATAAGCCCATAATCTTTACCATCATAGATTCTATTTACACGAGCTATTGCTTGTAGTAATGAATGTTCCTTCATTGGTTTATCTACATATAAAACAGCTGCTCTTGGAGCATCAAACCCTGTAAGTAACTTATCGACCACGATTAAAAGATCTAAATCGTCTCCATGAACAAATTCATCTTTTATAGCATCTTCATATTGTTGTGCATCACTATATCCAACGATCATTTTATTCCAAAATTTTAGCACTCTATCTTTCGGTTCTTCATCAACTTCCTCGTATCCTTCTCTTTGGTCAGGAGGTGATATAACAACCGCAGTATTGATGTCGTGAAATTCATCAAAAGCTTCTTTATACCTAATTGCATCAAATTTAGAATTTGTAGCCAAAATAGCATTAAAAGGAGTTTTATTATTTCCACGATAAAACTTTGTAAAATGTACATAGATATCATCTGCAATCAATCTAATTCTTTGTTCTGAAGAAGCGATATTTTCAAATTTAGCCCATTTTTGTTTTAACATTACTGCTTGCTTTTCATTTAGATTTCTCGTGATCATCTCAATACGTTTATCTATTGCAGCTCTATTAACGGTTTGTTCTACATACCTTCCTTCATACAATAAAGGAACGATAGTGCCATCGTTAACACCGTCTTTAATTGTGTATTTGTGGATCATTCTACCAAATTTGCGCATTGTACTTTTATCTTTTTTCATAAGTGGAGTTCCTGTAAAACCTAAATAACAAGCATTTGGGAATACTTGTTTCATCTTGATGTGTAATTCTCCATATTGTGTTCTATGAGATTCATCTACAAGAACAAATACATTTTTGTTTTTAACAGGCTCTTGATTTTTGGATGCAGTATCAAACTTGTGAACCAAGGATGTTATAATATCTGCTTTGTTATCTTGAATTAAGTCAACAAGATTTTTACCACTTGTAGCTCTTGCTGCTTTCAGTCTAGAATGATTAAATGTTTTATGTATTTGCGAATCAAGCTCAATTCGGTCCGTCACTATTACTAGTTGTGGGTGAACACTTGCTAAATCATGTAAAAGGTATTTAGCAAACATAACCATGGTTAATGATTTGCCAGAACCTTGAGTATGCCAAATCACACCAGATTGACGATTTCCATTCTTGTCTTCCTCTTTGACTGTTTTTAGAATTTCCTTAATAGCAAAAAACTGTTGATATCTGGCTATTTTTTTTGCATTACGGTCAAATAATAGAAAATAGTGAATTAGCTCTACTGCTCTTTGAGGATGAAATATGGAAACTATGTTTTTATCTTGTATTGTTGGAATACGATCATTAACAACTTTTTCAAGTTCATTATGAAACCAGGTATAACCTTCTGTAGATTGATCTTCTTTCCAAACACTCCAAAATTTTAAAGGAGTACCTACTGTTGCATATTTCGTCTCGTTTTTGTTGGTAGACATGACTATTTGAACAAATTTAAATAGGTTAGGAATGTAATCTTGACCTTGATTTCTAATCATCTGACTTATTCCTTGTTGAGTAGATATTGAAGCCTTTTTACATTCGATAACTGCAAAAGGTATTCCATTAACAAATAAAACAATATCCGGTCTTGCAGTACTCTGTCCCATTTCAGTTTCGACTGAAAATTCTTCAATAGCATGAAACACGTTGTTTTCAGGATTTTCGAAATCAATATAATTGATATTAAAGGATCTTTTTCCATCTACACTTGATATATTCTCTTCATAACTTCTTCCCAGCATAAGAGCATCATATATTTTTTCATTAGTTTTTATTAAGCCATCAGTTAATGGCATATCAATATCAAGTAACGCTTTTTCGATATTTGCATCAGAAAAAGAATGAATTTTTCCTTTAAATTCATAAGTGTTTATTAATCTTAATTGCTCTCTCAATACTGGTTTTAGAATAACACTGTACAGATTTTCTCTCAGTTCGTTGGTAACAACCTCAGCATCCTCTTTTCGATATATCTGATATCCAAGTTCTTTGAGAACCTCTAAAGCTGGTATTTGGGAAATGTTCATTTCATCATAACCTAAATGATTCATAGTTTATCACTCCTAATACTGAGATAGAATGCAGTTAACACTGCACTCTAATTTTCCCAGTTAACAATTGTTGCATAAGTCCTTTTTTTTGAAGCTCAATTTGAGTAAGTTCATTCTTAAGTAGTTGGATATTGTTAGATAGCTTATCTAGTATTCTTGCGATTTTGTTTTGCACTTGAATTGATGGTATTGAAAATGAAAACAGCAAAAATGCATCTACTTTAATTGCAGATCTTTCTACAAGTGTACCTTCAACCTTAGATTTATAGTATTTAATCATTTCTGATGATGTTAAAAAGTATTTAAAATAATCGATATTGTATTTTTCTGTATCCTTTATAAATAGAGTTTCATAAATAGGAGAAATCAAAACATCATGTTCGTTTTTGTTTACAGAAATTGCACCATATTTTAAGTTTGCAGGATTATATACCAAATCATTATATTTTGTAAGTTTATATTGCTTCTTTCCAACAACTAGAAATTCTCGATTGTACCTGTCTGTCTTTGGTGATACACCGTCTTGAATTGTGAATGAATATAGAGGAAGTCTATCAGAAATATAAAATCGTTTTTTTCTAACACCAAAAATCTCTTTAAGCCTATATTTTTCCCACTTACAAGAATTTACATCAACTTCTAATTTGCCACGCTTTATTCGTTGTATAATAGCATTCTGTACTTCAGTTTGAGCGTCGATTAATTTAGTTTTCAAATCTATAGCACTATCCCATGTTGATAATATATCAGTTATATATTTTTGACTATTTAATGATGGAAGTTTGAACTCAATGTCTTTCATAAGAGACCAATCTGCTCTAGGCATCTTCGATCCAGTAGAAATATTAGCAAACTTATTAAACCTTGAAGATTGAACTAGATAGTATAAATAATCATCATTAATATATTTTTTATTTGCACATAAGACCCATATTTCTGTCGAACAAACGCCATTTATTTGTGGAAAGGCATATTTTTTTAAGTAAGGGCGTAGTTTGCCAAACAAAACATTTCCAGGGTGGAATATATTTTTAGTGCTCTTTTGTATATCTGAGTTCACATGACCTAAAATACGTCCCGTTCCTTGTTCTATATGTTCCAATTCAATGCAGTTAAAAGATATATTGCTTATTTTAGGGTTGTATTTTTCTTTAGATATATGAGCGAATTCTTCTAGTGGTTTATATATCATATAAAATCACCTATAACCCTAACTCTTTGAGATACTTTCTCATTTGTTCTTCAACTAGTTTTAATTCATTCTTTATACTTTCTATCCTATCTTTAACTTCATTAAGATTAATAAGTTCTTCCTCTTCGAATGTATCCACATATCTTGAGATATTCAAATTGTATTCATTTTCTTTAATATCCTTCAAAGTAGCTAAATAAGATACTTTTTCATTCGACTCAAATTTATCATATATATTAATTATCTGTTGAATATCTTCCTGTCTTAATTTATTTTGGTTCTTTCCCTTTTCAAACATACCATCTTGAGAAGCATCAACAAATAATACATCTTTAGTTTTTCGATTTTGTTTAAACACAAGAATCGTTGCAGGAATACCAGTTCCAAAGAACAAATTTGCAGGCAAGCCAATAACAGCATCTAGTAGATTCATGTTTACAATTTGCTTTCTAATTTTTCCTTCGCTTCCACCTCTAAAAAGCACTCCATGAGGTAGAACAACGGCCATCCTTCCTTCCTCTGATAGAGAATGTAACATATGTAACACAAAAGCATAATCACCTTTTGATTTAGGTGGCACTCCCCAATCAAAACGTTTGTATGGGTCTAATGAAGCTTCCATACTGAAATCGCCATTACTCTCACCTGAAAATCCTGATGCCCATTTATCTAATGAGAATGGAGGATTTGCTACAACAACTTGAAATTTCATTAGTTTATCGTTTTCTAGATGTAAAGGATTTGCTAATGTATCTCCCCAAGCGATCTTTGCGTCATCTATACCATGTAAGAACATATTCATTCTCGCTAACGAGTGATTTTGTCCCTTGCTCTCTTGTCCATATATCTGAACTTTTTTTGAAGGTACTTTGTTATATGCTTTTATCAGAAGTGATCCAGACCCACAAGTTGGATCATAAATTCGGTCATTTTCTTGTGGTTTCACTAAACTAGATAACAATTCAGAAACGGCACTTGGAGTAAAAAATTCTCCACCTTTTTTACCAGCGTCAGAAGCAAAGTTAGATATTAGATACTCATATGCATTACCAATAATATCTTCACCTTCTAGTCTTGAAGGACGAAGATCTAGCTTTTGGAAATCATCAAGCAAATCCTTGAGCATTGCATTTCTTCCCTTAGTTGCACCAAGAATACTCTCTGAATTGAAATCGATATTTTTAAATACACCTCGTAATTTCGTTTTATTCTCTTCTTCTATGTCTGCTAAAGCTTTATTAATTATCTCACCGACATTTGATGCATTACGATTTTCATAAAGGAAATCAAAAGTTGCATGATTATTTAAATGGAATCTGTCAAGTTTAATTTGACGATTTGCCATTTCTCTGTCACCATCGTATTTCTGCAATAAAACTTCGTAGTGTTCTTTGTAAATATCGCTAACATATTTAACAAACAACATAACCAATATATAATCCTTGTATACTGACGAATCGATTGTTTTTCTGAATGTATCACATGCTCCCCATAAAATATTATTAACTTCTTGTTGGGTAAATTTCTTAGTCATTCTTTTTTCCTCCTAATATAATTTTGTTTGTAATTTCCTTATAATAAATATCCTTTGATTCCAAGAGTTGATGATAAAGCTTTTTTTCAGCAATAATCAGATTTGAAATCTCTATTGTTTTATTCTGCATTTCAATAGGCAAAACAGGTACATTAGTTTCTTTTAAATCAGTCATTCTAATTACTGGGATTGTAGCTCCTAAAGAAGATCTAAGATATTCTTTTTTCATAATATCAGAGTTTAATAGAAATGCTAAGTATCCCGAAATAATCTCACTACTACTATTTCTAATAATCGCACACAATGAAGGGATTACAAGCCCTACCTGTGAATTCTGAATAGCTATAGCTGTATATGGAGCACTAAGACGTATTATTACATCTCCAATTTGAGTTAGATATCGATCTTCTAATTTTTCACTACTCTTAAACTTGTCAAAGTATTCTTCATTGAGCCAACCATCTTGTTCCAAACTCCTAAGAGTAATTGTCTTATAAGGATATTTCTTTTTATCAGTTCTACTAGCTTCTTTCCTTTTTAGGACAAGACCAGTTGATATATCTGCACAATCGCCTAGTTTAATATAGTTCATTTCATCACCTCCATTAGATTGTTATTTTCTTTTTACAACAAAATTATATCACAAGCAATATATCTTTGTCAATTATTTATTTTGTTTAAATGTTAAAATGACATAATTACTCAGATTGAACTTCCTTGATAACTCATTAATCACTTGAAATAATCTGCTTTTACTAATCTCCAATCGCAATCCAATTGTTGATTTCAGAAGATCAGTTTCTATTAATAATTCCAATACCTCTACTTCATTTCCACAAAGTTGCCCTTTAAATGATTTATAATTGTTAATCACATTAGTTGACTCTTGCATTTTGCATTGAGTCTCATCAATCTTACCAATAATATAAAGCAAATTATCCTCTACATTGTTCCTGGAAGAACTTGATCCAATCGAATCATATACAACTGCCTGATATCCAGTTAGCCTAGATTGATAATACTCAAGCTTCTCTTCTAACTCTCTTTTATGTCTATATGCTTTCTTAACATCATCTATCCACTTGTAAAAAGGCGCGTTTAAACCAGTCTTCAAATTTCTCATCCTTTCTGTTTTCTAGATTTCTAAATCTTTCAAGATTCGTCAATAAAGAAGCCTTCATGAAATTAAAACGATCATCAATCTCAGGGTTAGGGTTTCTAGAATATGAAATAATATAATTAGTCCCACTTAATACATTCTCATATCCAAACGTAAGAATTGCTGATTCAAATAGATCGTTGTATCTTAGAATATCACCATTAAATTCTTCAATGTATTTTCTTTGAATTAATAATTTGGTTAAAAAGTGCATTTTGGGGAACCCATAAATGCTTTTATCTTCTTTTATCTTTTTATCTCTTTTACTTTCCTTTTTACTTTGATTTTTAATGTCAACATTAACCGAGTTATTGTCGACATTAACTAACGCTTTTATAAAATTATCCTCGTTTTTTTGCATGCATAAAAGGACCCCTAATTGTTCCATGGTTTCGGAATCTAACAACCAATACTTGTCGTTCTGAATATTCTTCCTTCTTCTAGTTGAAAGAATGAATTGTTTCTGAATAGATATCGAAGTAATAACACCTTGCAGAAAGAGCGCTCTTTCAAAGAGTCGAAGCTCAACACAACCGTGAATTATCTCTAAGATCTTGTCCACCTTTATCCAATGTGATCCTATTTGCTGATGCAATAGAATTGTTAGTTCCTGTAATGGCATTTCTAAGTAATATCCTTCTCCATAGACAAGAGTCAAGATTCGGATATATATCGTTGTACCATAAGGACCATACTGATAATTGAGTGACTTCAGTTTAGGATCATCAAAAGCATGCACGTCCCAAGGAAAATACTCAAGTCCTTGTTTAAATGGTCGTGCCATGTTTTATACCTTTCTATATATCAATAAACCGACATTTCACAGTATACTCAAAGTAAGTTCTTGTGCTATTGTGAGTAAGTTCGTGTTACCGTTCACAAGCATTACTGGTAAATAGGAAATGTCGGTTTTATCGATTTTAGTAGTTTGAATTTTTTTCTTTAAATTTGTTTAGTTCTGCTTCTGTTACTCGCCATTGGTTACCGAGTTTAAATGCTCTTAATTTGCCTTGTTTGATGTATTTGAGCAATGTTCTTCTAGATACTCCCAGGATATCAATTAAATCACTGAGCGTATAATAGTTTTCTGTTTCGTTGTGCATTTTTTTTCACCTCAAATTCGGATAAGATTCTTTCTATGAATGTTATCCCGCTTTTATAAACATAAGTCCGGGTAGAGATTAATATTGTACCGCCTGCGACTGATTTTGTTTCTACGACTCTAAAGAATTTACGATCGCAATACTCTTGTAATGGTTGATTCCTATCATCTAAGATATGTGTAGCTCTAAGTATCTTAAATAACTCCATACTGCCTATTCCTTTAAATTTTAGAACAGCATGTGCGATATCTAAATCCATGCATTCTGATGACCCTAATAATTTGTTGATATATTTGAGTTTTGGTTCATTGATTTTCTTATCTGTCTCCAGGATACTGTTTCTTATTTTAATATCCTGGTATTCATCTAAAAACTTGATAACAACATTGGGATCGTGAAAATCATCGACTTGATAATCTCCAAATTTCAATAGTTGTGGTAATACAATACGATAAAGCCAATCATTAATCATTTGAGCTTCAGCTTTTTTTGAAGCAAACATACAAGTGCTGATGTTATTTGCTGATATAAAAAGTCTTTTTGCCTTCCCTTTTTCTTCTGGTATTTCTATTGTTTTGATTTCATTTGCTGGTATTTTAGTTCTACACTCCTGTACATTTTTGATATCTAGAAGTCTTGCGATATCAACCAAACAAAAATAAGGTTGATCCTCTACAAAAGATGTTCTAATGACACCATACTCTGCGTTTGAAAATTCCTTAATCATAACTTATCCTTTCTTATTTGCGAGTTATTTTCCCAAACAACGTATCACTAATCTTCCCTTCATAATTTTCTTTTCTTCTATTCATTTTGTGTATATAGATTTGTGTGGTTGCTGGGTCTTTGTGTCTAAGCAACTGCTGTGTGCTCTCGATGCCTGCGCCTTCAAGTAATGACAACGTTGCTGTCGTGTGTCTTAAGCTATGTGCAGAATATTTTGGACTATCGATGCCTATTTGTCGTAAGTATTCTTTAACTACAGCCCGAATTGATCTTGTTTGCATTCTCTCTCCGTAATTCGTATGACCATGATTAATGAATAGTGGTTTGAATTCATCGGAACGTTTTATTAAATATTCTTCTATAATTGCATATACCTGTGGTGATAATTTTACATATGCATCCTTATCATCATGTCCTTTTCCCATAACAAATAATACCTGGGAATCTTCAATAAAATCGATATCCTCTGTATCAGATCTTTCAACTTCAATTGTCCTTAATCCAGTCGTAAGCAACAAACTGATCAAAGCATAATTTCTAAGACCTATTACATCTTTTCTTGCGTACATTTCCGCTCTATGTAAGAGTTTCTTTGAGTCTTCAACTGACAGCGCTTCTCGTTTAAAGTTTGATTCAATCTTCATTCCTTTTATACCCTCTGCGATATTGGGCCCATACCCTTCAATATAAAACCATCGGTAGAAATTGCGAATGACAACTATGTATTTCTGAACTGAAGCTGCTTTTAATCTTTTTTTAATGCGTTCACGGTAATTCATGACATCATGCCTAGTTGGTAAGTTAGGAAGAATATCAATATATGAAACATACTCAAATAGAATCCTTTGGTAGCTTTCTTTCGTAGCTGGTTTAATATCAATATAATTAATATACTGAACGATTCTTTCTTTTAGTGATTCTTGAGTATTCATATCATTACCATTTCCGCTTTAGTTGCTGCTGTTTAGATCTTTATATTTGTCTATATACTCAGATTCAAATTGCAGCAATCTATCCGCATCCATTTGAAGTGCCTTTTTCAATTTAAGCAGCATCGGTACTGGAAGTTTACTTCCTCTATTCCCATTTTCAAGTTGATAATAATAGTAATGAGTTACATCCAGTTCCCTTGAAACTACCTCGACCGACAAACCGAGTTCTAACCTGCGTTCAAGCAAATAGAATCTGGGTAATGGGATCTTCTTCTTTTTGGATATTTTATTCATGTTTTCTACAAGCAATATTGCTTCCTCCTTAGATGTGTTTTTGATGGTGTCTCTATTGTATATCAATTGTTAATAAGTGAAAATATCTTATGTCAAATATTCGTTATGAGAAACAAATAGAGTTTATAAGTTACATTTTAATCACATATTTAACGCATATTTTAAAGTTAATGTATACAACAATATTGACAACGCTACATTTGTTGTCGTATAATTATTAAGAGTATATTACAAAAAAGGAGAATATTATGCAAAGCTTAAATACAACTGATGCATTTAATAAATTATTTATAAGTGAGAATTTAAAAAGACTTAGATTATCGTATAATCTTTCAACTACTGAAGTAGGTAAGATAATCGGTAAAACTAGACAGGGTTATCTAAATTATGAAAATGGATCACGTGAAATTGGCATCTACGATCTAATTACTTTATCAGGATATTATAACGTTTCAATTGATGTCATTGTTGGAAATCCATTCACTTTAAGAAATGAAAAGTTGCTTGCATTTAGAACATTTGAATATATTGATAGTGAATTAAAGGAAGTTATGCCAATTACGATTTCAACCGTTCATGATGATGTTATTTGTGTTAAATATGATAATTTAAAACTTGATTTCTTCTGGAAAACCAATACAAATCAAAAAGGTCATGAGATGATTTTTGAATATTATAACAAACCTTACATATCAAAACTTTTCTATAATACAACTGGTGGTGGACATTTCTACATTAATAATGAGCCATTCTATTTTAATAAAGCACAAGCAGAAAGTATAGTATTCAAAGGTGTTTTTATGTCTGAGTTGATAAAAATTACAGATATTCCACACTTCTTTTAACGATTGTGCTTAAAGCTTGTATATTTAAAGAATAAAATTTGTTATACTTGATTCCGGTAAGTTAGGAAATATCTATATGAACATTCTTTAATTTTATCCTTTCTAAAGGAGTTGCTTTCGGGCAACTTCTTTTTCTATTAGAAAGGACAACTTATGGATGACAATATTGAATTTCATCAAAAGAAAATGATACTAGACGAACTATACAAAGCTAAATTAGTTAATGGCTTTGAGTGGGCTGAAGCTCTATCAAGACTAATAAATGAGTATGATTCAGTCGAAGAAATAAACTCACAATAAATGACTTGCTATTTGTTGCTTTCTGAGTGATGTATATAGTAACGAAAAGGAGGTAAATTATGTTAGAAAAAAGAGTATTTATCATGGAACCCGATCAAGTTTTCCATGAAGATAAAAACGGAATGCCTATTTCCAGAGAAAAGAAAAGTGTTTGTGCTTATGCGAGAGTTTCAACTGACTCAGATGATCAACTAAATAGCTACAAAGCACAAATCAATGAATTCACTAAGAAAATTCAAGAAAATCCTGAATGGGAGTTTTTGGATATGTACGCGGATGAAGGTATTTCTGGAACAAGTATGAAAAAGAGAACTGAGTTCTTAAGAATGATTGAAGATGCCAGGGCAGGTAAAATTGATTTAATCTTAACCAAATCATTATCTAGGTTTGCAAGAAACACCGTAGACTGCCTTACTGTAGTAAGAGAGCTTAGGGAAATCAATGTTGAAGTTTATTTTGAAAAGGAAAATCTATATTCCAGTGATACAAAAATAGACTTCATGCTCACTATCTTCTCTTCTATCGCCCAAGAAGAATCTAGAAACATTAGTGAGAATGTAAAATGGGGATTTCGTAAACGATTCAAAGAAGGTAAGGTTCACATTAATACAACAAGATTCCTAGGTTATGATAAGGATGCTGATGGGAAAATCATCATCAATACAAAAGAAGCAAAAACCATCCGAATTATTTTTAATATGTACATTGCAGGATCTTCATTAAAAGATATTGCTCAATTCTTAACTGAAAACGAGATACCTAATGGCCGAAAAGAAATCTTCTGGACTTCAGCCACAATAAGCACCATATTGGTAAACGAGAAATACTGTGGCGATGCAATTCTACAAAAAAGAGTGGTTATCGATTATTTATCCCACAAATCAGTTAAAAACAATGGCCACGCACCGAAGTATTATATTATGAATAACCATGAGGCAATCATACCAAGAAATAAATTTGAACTCGTTCAAGAGTTAAAGAAAAAAAGAGGTCGAACCAAAAGTGCATCTCGTTATGGAAATAAGTATGCACTGAGCGGAATTGTCTACTGTGGCCATTGTGGTAGAGTGATGAATAGACACTACTTCAATTATGATAAACCTTCACAAAGAGTTGTTTTATCTTGCAAAAACAGACAAAACAATGATACTCCATGTGATAACACCCCAATTGATAATGATACTTTGGAACTGGCAATCATTGATGCAATTAAATATCTGCGGCTTGATAATCCTTCAATAGTTAATGAAACATTGGAACTTGTAAAAACAAGTCTAGATTCTTCTCATATTGAAATAGAATTACGTGAAATAGAAAAAGAAATCAAAAAAGTTGAAAACAGTATAAAAGATATTATCAATATAAATGTAAAAACAATGGCTGAAGATACTGATTTTTATAAGGCTTTATACAATGAAAAGAAAGCAATACTTGTTGAACTTAAAGCAAATCTTCAGAACAAGAAAAACATACTCGTAGATGTACACCTACATGATGAACGAATCAATCAAATACGTGATTTCTTAAATGGATACACTGCACTTAATAAAACAATTCTACTTGGAATGTTCAAAGCAATAATCGCAACAGATAGAAACAATGCCATATTAGTTATGAGTGATAGGAAACTTACAAAGCAAGAGGTTAGAGGAAATATAGATTCATTCAAATCACTAAAATCTATTTATTCAAACACTGTAACCAACAAGAACACAAAACAATCTATTACTTATCGCGTTGTTGAACTTGGGGCAAACTAAGATGAACATTGTAGAAATACTCAATCTTGAGGCATATGAACAGAAATTAGTAAAGAAGAATGTTTGTGCATACGCTAGAGTTTCTACTAGCAAACTTGCACAAGAGTCATCATTTGATTTACAAGTAGACACTTATACCAAAATGATAATGAATAACCATGAATGGAATTTTATGGGAGTTTATGCCGATGAAGGAAAAAGTGGAACGAACATAACCTTTCGTGATCAATTCATTTTAATGGTTGATTTAGCAAAGACTGGAAGTTTAGATCTGATTATCACAAAATCAATATCACGTTTTGCGAGAAATGTTATTGATTGCTTATCCATCATCCAGGAACTGAAGTCTTATGGAACAGAGGTATGGTTTGAAAAAGAAAACTTGTCTTCTTTTGATAATAAAATAGAGTTTGTTATTTCAGTTATGGCTGGTATGGCTGAAGAGGAATCAAGAAGTATTAGTGAAAATGTTAAGTGGCGTATAAAAAAGAAATTCAATAATGGTATTATTCCGATGGTTACTTCTCGCGTTATAGGATACTCACGTGATGAAAAGGGAGAAATAATCATCAACCCACAAGAAGCAAAAACAGTGAAGTTGATCTTCAATATGTATTTACAAGGCTACTCTCATAGAAAAATTGCTGAACATTTAAACTCTTTAGGATTAAAAACAAAAGCAGAAAAGGTTGATTGGTATGAGAATGCAATTCAAGGTATAATTAACAACGAAAGGTATACTGGAAACGCTATTCTTCAGAAATCAAGACGTAAAAAAATAGGAAATAGAAATTCAATCAAGAACCAAGATAAACTTCCAAAATACTATGTGGAAAATTCTCATCCGGCTATTATCACTCAATCAACTTGGGATAAAGCACATGAGCTAAAGAATCAAAAAATAATGAAATATCATCACACGTTAAATCGTAAAGAAATTAGAAAGAAATCCAGTACGCGTTCAGAATATAGCGAATTTATTATATGTCCAATATGTGGAAGAAACTATGTTTTCAAAACAAACAACATCAATACCCCATATGAAAAACGAATTCTAATATGTTCTTCTAACAAAGATACAAAAGTATGTGAGAATGAATCAATGTTTGCAGACACATTCGACTCAATCATGATTTCACACATCAATCAGATTATCAAAAATAAGGACATCTTCTTAAAGTTCCTTCGTAACGCTTTTTTATCTCATCCTGCAATCATTAGCCTGAATTCAAATTTGGTCCAAACACAGGGGAAATTAAGCGAGTTAGATTCAAAGTTACGCCTTCTGATTACATCAGATGATGAACTGGATAGACAAGTTAAGACACAGCTTATAGAGCTACAGACAAAACTTCAATTAGAACTTGTAGGATATCAAAACAAATTGCTGACAACTCATAACATTAACAATATTGCTAAATACTATAGACTTCTATTAAAAGATTTTAATAAACCAATTTTAGAAATCACTGAATTCCCATTTAAAGAGTTCTTTAAAAGAGCTGTTATGCACGATAGACACAGAATTGAATTTGTAATTCAATTCGATGAAAACTATGGAGATGCAACCGATCAATTTCAAATATTAAAAACAGAATACTTAATAAGGAAAACAGTTCATGTTGTAGAAAGCAAAATTACTATTTATTGAAATTCAAAGGGAACAGGGAATGGATCACATTTTGTGGTCTTTTTTCTTGTTTTAATGGAATCATTAGAATTTCTGATTTTTCCATGTCTTTCTTATACATACATTTCTTTTTGCAGGTATACTAACCATTTTTTATACCACTATTTTTTTAATTTCTAATTGTATTTTCAATAATTCAAATCCCCCCAACTCCCCGAAAAACCTCAAAAAACCAAAAGTTCAAATCCCCCCTTCTGGTTGTTATATATTCAATATATTTTTACATAAAAAAAAGAGCAAATCTATGTGCGATAGTATCAAAACACATTGATTTACTCTCTTGAATGAAAAAAGTTTATCCCTACTTTACCGCGTAATAGCGCTGTTAAGTCGCCTTTCGGTATAGAAATAAACTTGGTATAGCAAACCTGGTGGAGCTGAGGGGATTTGAACCCCTGTCCAAAATAGCTGATTATTTAAATTTCTACATGCTTAGTTAACTAGTTTGTTTCAAAGTATAGCTGCTAGCCAACAGACTACTATACATCTATCCTTATTAATTTCGCATCACAACCTTAAGAATGCAGGCGGTAACACTATCCTATTATCTGAAATTCAAAAAGTGTAATAGGCACCACTCAATGAATCCATAGCTTCTTCTTAAGCTACGTAAGCGTAATTTTGGTTTCCGATTATTATAATCGTGCATTTTTACATCTACCGATGGCATGCTTATTAAACTCGTACTACCCTGTCGAATCCAGAACAGCCCCTAATGTTCTATTTTTTGAAGACGTTTAGCTACATCTTTTTCTTTTTGAGATTCACGTTTATCGTAAAGTTTCTTACCTTTACATAAAGCAACCTCAATTTTACATAAACCTTCTTTTAAGTATACCTTAGTTGGTACTAAGGTTAAACCTTCAAGTTTTACTTTTTGTCCTAACTTAATAATCTCTCTTTTTCCCATCAATAATTTTTTATCTCTATCTTCTTTGTGGTTAAAGATGTTTCCGTGATCATATTTCGTTATGTTCATATTGATAATATACATTTCAGAATTTCTAACTCGGACATAACTCTCCTTAATAGAGAATTTACCCTGTCTTATAGATTTGATTTCAGTTCCTTTAAGGACAATACCACATTCATGGCTTTCTAATATAAAATATTCATGTGCTACTTTCTTGTTGTTGGTTAAGAGTTTCATATTAAATAACCTCCTTAAACTAATTCGAAATCAATTTTCCCTAATAATCTATTAACCTTCACTAATTTAACTGTTACTTCCTCACCTATAGTATACTCTTTTTCTGTTGATATTCCAACTAGAGAAAGTGTAGATTCATTAAATTCCATCTCTTCATCAAAGTTTCTAATATGGATTAATCCTTCTACTGTGTTTGGAAGTTCTACGAACATACCAAACTTAAGTACTGAAGAAATAACGCCTGTAAATACATCACCTACAAAAGGTTCCATATACTCCGCTTTTTTCATATCCATAACTTCACGTTCACAAATCATTGCTTCTCTTTCCGTTTTAGATGTTTGAACCGAAATATCATCTAATTTCGCAATCAATGCATCATCAAATGATTTATTGTTCTCAAAAACATATCTTCTTAAGAAACGGTGTACGATTAAATCTGGATATCTTCTGATTGGAGAAGTAAAATGGGAATAGTTATCAAAAGCTAAACCATAATGTCCTACATTATCTCTAGCATATCTCGCTTTTGCCATAGATCTTAACAATAAGGTAGTAATTACTTTTTCGTATTTCGTACCTTCTACATTTTTAAGTATTCTTTGAAAATTAAATTGTTCTACATTATTATCAATATTTTGAGCATATCCTAATCTTTCTAAGAAACTAAGAATATGTGTTAGTTTCTCTTGATTTGGTAGTTCATGTATTCTATAGATAAACGGTAATTTTTGATTAAAGATATGGGTAGCTACAACTTGGTTAGCTACTAGCATAAATTCTTCAATTAGTTTTTCCGCATCTTGTCTTTCTCTAATTTTTAAGTTAACAACTTTGCCTTCTTCATCGAAGATAAACTTTGGTTCGATTGTTTCAAAGTTAATCGAACCCATTCTATCTCTTACTGTATTTAAAATGACTTGAAGTTCATGCATTAACATTACATCACCAGCGATGTCTCTGTAATCTTCTGTAACTGCTCCATCGCCTTCTAATATTTTATTTACGTTAGAATAAGTCATTTTATACATAGAGTTAATAACTGATGGATAAATGGAGTAATTTACAACTTCTCCTAATTTATTAATTTCCATTTCACAAGTTAAGGTATAACGGTCCACTTTTGGATTCAATGAGCAAATCCCATTTGATAACTCTCTTGGTAACATTGGTATCACTGAGTTCGCTAAATAAACTGATGTACCGCGATTATAGGCACACTTGTCTAATACTGAGTCTTCCCTAACATAATGACTTACATCAGCGATATGAACACCTAGAATGAAATTTTCATTTACTTTCTTAATAGATATAGCGTCATCAATATCTTTTGTGTATTCCCCGTCAATCGTAAAGATTTTTTCTTGTCTTAAATCAATTCTATTTACGATATCCGATGGATCGATTTCTTTTTCTACATTTCTAGCAAAATTCATTTCCTCTTCAGAAAACTCATGAATCAAACTATGTCTTGCGATAATTTCTTTTATCTCAAGACCCTTATCTCCAATTGTTCCTAATACTTCAATTAAGGCACATTCTTTTACAAAAGATCTGCCGTACTTTGTTATCTTAGCTGAAATTAATTGATGATTCTTGAGACCATGTTGGTCTTTTCTTTTTAATTTATAAACAACATCATCCGAATAGTTTTTTGGGAAAATTTGACCTTCGTAATACTCACCAACTATTAAAGAAACATTTCTTTCAATAACTTTTAAAATCTTTCCTTCAAATTTGTCGCGTGATTTTTCTCTGATAATTTCTACTAAGCAGTAATCCTTATCCATTGCGGTTCCTTTATTTTGTCTCGATATATAAATATCAGGATATTTTTCCTCGTCTACAATAATAAAACCAAAACCGGCTTGCTTTAAGTCGAATTTACCTCTTACTATTTTTTGTGTGTCCTGGGCGCAGTAAAAGCCCTCCCTATCCCTATAAACTAATCCTTCCTGTGTCAAAACATGTAAGATTTTTGTCAAATTTTGAAATTCGGCTTCTGACTGTATATTTAGGTGTCCTGCAATAGATATAAGAGACCTATCTTTAAGAGAAGCCTTTAATAAATATGTATAAACTGTGTCTTTCATTCAAAAACCTCCTTTCTGAAAATAAAAAAGAACACGTAATGTGTTCTTAAAGAGCTAGTGCTAAGATTGCGATGATAACAAATGCTGATGCGAAACCAACTGTTATTCTAGTCATCAATAATTCGGAACCTCTTTGTTTTTGATTTTTAAACAAATCAGATTTTTCTCCCGAGAATGTATTTTTAACATCATCTTTAGACTCTTGAATCATTACTAAAGCAATTAATATAAGCGATAATGCGAATAATATCCAATGTAAAGCTGTCATGATTTTCCTCCTAATACTTTAAGAACTATTTCGTTCTGTATTATTATACCATAAAAACATGTTTTTGGAAGACCCAAAAACATGTTTTTTTTATGAATATGAAATTATCTTATCTTAAATTATAAAAAGAACCTAATCCTTTGTATTCTGCAACTTCTTCTAGTTCTTCTTCAATTCTTAGTAATTGATTATACTTAGCAATTCTATCAGTTCTTGATAAAGAACCAGTTTTGATTTGACCAGCATTAGTCGCTACAGCGATATCAGCGATTGTTGTGTCTTCTGTTTCACCAGATCTATGAGATACTACTGCAGTATATCCAGCTCTTTTAGCCATTTCAATAGCGTTGAATGTTTCTGTTAAAGTACCGATTTGGTTTACTTTAATTAGAATTGAGTTTGCAATTCCTAATTCAATACCTTTTGCTAATTTTTCAGTATTAGTAACGAATAAATCATCTCCAACTAATTGGATTTTTTTACCTAAAGCGTCCGTTAATGCTTTCCATCCATCCCAGTCATTTTCATCTAAACCATCTTCAATTGAGATAATTGGATATTTATTAACTAGATTAGCATAGAAATCAACCATTTCAGCTGAAGTTAATTCTTTACCTTCACCTTTTAATTCATATAATTTTGTTTTTTTGTTATAGAATTCTGAAGCAGCTACGTCCATTGCGATATATACATCTTTACCAGCAACGTATCCAGCTTTTTCAATTGCTTCTATAATTACTTTAATTCCTGCTTCATTAGATTCTAAGTTAGGTGCGAATCCGCCTTCGTCACCAACTGCTGTGTTAAATCCGTAAGAAGTTAATACTTTTTTCAAGTTATGGAAAATTTCAGCACCCATTCTTAAAGCTTCTTTAAACGTCGCTGCACCAACAGGCATAATCATATACTCTTGAAAGTCAACATTATTATCTGCGTGAGATCCACCATTGATGATATTCATCATTGGAGTTGGCAATTGTTTTGCGTTAAATCCACCCATGTATAAGTACATTGGTAATCCTACGTAATCAGCAGCCGCTCTAGCTACTGCTAATGAAACACCTAAGATTGCATTAGCACCTAATTTTGACTTGTTTGGAGTCCCGTCTAAATCTAACATAACTTTGTCGATTGATGTTTGGAATGTTACATCGTATCCAATTAAGTTTGGAGCGATTAATTCATTAACATTCTTAACTGCTTGTAAAACACCTTTACCTAAGTATCTTGATTTGTCTCCATCTCTAAGCTCTATTGCTTCATGTTCTCCAGTAGACGCTCCAGATGGAACGATAGATCTACCGAATGCCCCTGATTCAGTAAATACTTCTACTTCAACTGTTGGATTCCCTCTAGAATCCAATACTTCTCTTGCGTAAATATTTGTAATATTTGGCATAATTTAAATCTCCTTTTTCCTAAATATTTTAAATTTATCTATTTTTAATATGTCTTAGACACTCCTACATATGTACCAACGGCAATAATTAGAAGCATTAAGATATAGTTAAAATCAAAACTAGTAAATATTGATGTAATTAACAATAAAGCATATTGTAAATACATCCCTAAATTAAATACAATAGTTATATCCCCAAGCGCTTGAGCTAAGGTATAAACTAACGGCAACCCATAAATAATAACTGCTTGTAAGACTAAGAATATTCCAGTGATAACTGTATAGACTATATGTGGCTTAATATATTGTTTTCTTACTGTATTACCAATATATTGAGCAGAGAAGAAAAACATTAAAATAGAAAATGAAAAATTAGTAAAACTTCTAATGAAATTATCTAAAAATCCTAATGCAATTCCTAATAAGATCGATATCACTACACCATATAGTATAACAAAAACTAAGTCTTTTAGTTTTATATCTTTTAAACTAGTATCAAATTTAGACAATTAATGATTCTCCAGTCATTTCAACTGGTTGATCTAGTTTTAGTAATTTCAGCATTGTTGGTGCGATATCACCTAAGTTTCCAGTTTTTCTTAAAGTAACCGATTCATCAGTAACGATAAATGGCACTAAGTTAGTTGTATGGGCAGTGAATGGGTTATTTTCTTCATTTAACATTTTTTCACAATTACCATGGTCAGCTGTAATTAAAGCTACACCTTCTAGTTCAAGTACTTTTTCTACTACTTTAGCAACACATTCGTCTACTGTTTCCACAGCTTTAATAGCTGCTGGAATATCTCCAGTATGACCTACCATGTCTCCATTAGCAAAGTTAAGTATGACAACATCATGTTCTCCTGAATCCAATTCTTTCAGAACAGCTTCTGTTATTTTATAAGCACTCATCTCTGGTTGCAAGTCATATGTAGGAACTTTTGGAGATGGAATTAACACTCGCTTTGCGTTTTTAATTTCCTTGTCCACTCCACCATCAAAGAAGAATGTTACATGAGCATACTTTTCTGTTTCAGCGATACGTAATTGATGCAATCCTTTTTCAGAAACATAATCACCAAACATATTTGATAAATTGTTTAGTTCAAAAGCCAATTCACCTTTAACAGCATCGGAATACTTCATTGTTGAAATATAGGTTAAATTCGTTGGTCCACCTTCTGTATTTAGTTTACCAGTTAATGCGTCAGGATTTGAAAAAGCCGTTGACATTTCAATAGCTCTATCAGGTCTGAAGTTCATAAAGATAATAGAATCATTTGATTCAACGATTCCTTTTTTGTCAGCTACAAATGGCATAACAAATTCATCTGTGATATCTTTTGAATAAGATAATTCAACACCCTCAGCTGCATTAGGATGATATGGTGCTTTTCCAAAAGCCATTGCATCGTAAGCAAATTGAATACGATCATAGTTTTTATCACGATCCATTGCATAGTATCTACCAGCAACAGTCGCTACTTTTCCAAAGTTAATTTCTTTCATAAAACTTTCTAAATCTCTAATAAATCCAGCACCAGATTGTGGGTCAACATCTCTACCATCTAAGAAAGCATGAACGTAGGCTGTTTCAACCCCAACTTCTTTCGCTGTTTTTAACATTGATTTGAAATGATTGATATGTGAATGTACTCCACCATCAGATAACAATCCAAACAAATGAAGTTTAGAATTCTTTGTCATTGTGTTTTTAAAAGCATGCAAATATGCCGGATTTGTCCCAAACTTATTTTCCCTTACTGCTTTATTGATTCTAGTTAGAGATTGATAAACAATTCTACCAGCACCAATGTTCATATGTCCTACTTCTGAATTTCCCATTTGACCCTCTGGTAAACCAACTGCTTCACCAGAAGCTTCAATTAAGTTATTCGGATACTCTTTAAAGAATTTATCTAAATTAGGTTTTTTAGCCTGAGAATAAGCATTCCCAAAATTAGCTGGGCCCATTCCTATGCCATCCATAATTATTAATACTACAGGTTTTTTCATAATTTCACCTCACCTATAGTATTATACTATATTATTATAGTATTTTAAAGAATAATGATTACACTGTAAACACTTACACATTTTAAAAAGATAGCGAATTTATTGAGCATATTTGATATAATTAGGTCGAGGTGATATATATGGCTTTGTCAAAGTTAGAAAAACTTAGTAAAGTTCTAGCGAGAAAAGTTAAGAAAGGTACTATTAACTATGCAATTCCTGACCTTTGGAATGCTTGGGATTATCAAGGTGATGAACTAAGAAAAATCCCTAGCCAAGAATTGTTGGTTAATCCTTACAAATTTTATTCTAGTTTAATAAAAGAATACATTTTACCAAACAAACAAAAGAATTTAGAATACCAAAAATCTTTAGCAAAAACAAAAGAACATGTGTTAGCTAAGAATGAACTTGGTGGAGACTGGGTTAGAAAATCTGTTCTATACTCAACAATGATTCGTACAAGTTCAGCATGGGATCATGACCGTTCCTTCTCATTAGATTTATCTAATTTTGACCAAATGAAAGAAACTGGAACCTTTGTTAAAACCTTAGCACTACTTCCTTTACTTAAAAAAATGGGTGTTGATACTTTATATCTTTTACCTATTTCAAGATTTTCTTTAAAAGATAAAAAAGGAGAACTTGGCTCTCCTTATGGTATAGCTAACTTCTTCGATTTAGACCCTAATCTTAAAGACAATATGACAGGTTCAGAAATGACTTTAGAAGAGGAATTTCAAGCTTTAGTAGAAGCTTGTCACATACTAGATATGAGAGTGGTTATTGATATTATTCCTAGAACGAATTCAGTAGATAACGATTTAATTAAGAATCATCCAGATTGGTTCTATTGGATTAAAGCTTCTGAATCTTCTAAATATCGTGTGCCTTATGTTGAGGGATTAAGTCATACAATAGCTCCAGAAGCGAAATACATGGAAGATGTATATGCATCTGAAGATGTATTAAGACATATCAATATGTTTCAAATTAATCCTAAAGCTCAAGACGAAGTAAAATTTAATTTACTTCTTCAAAAAGAAGGTAGTTTAGTTGAACATATTGAAAGAGAATTTGATTTAACGATAGCGCCAGCTTTCAGTGATCATATTAATGACGTACAACCACCATGGACAGATGTAACCTTCTTTAGAATGTTTATGGATCATCCAAAAGACAATTTAAAATATTTAGAAAATAAAGATAGCGCACCATATATTCTTTACGATACCATCAAATCTAATCTATTCCCTGGAGATGTACCAAATCAAGAATTATGGGATACATTAGCAAATATCATTCCACATTATCAAAAAACATATGGGATTGATGGAGCTAGAATTGATATGGGTCATGCACTACCTAAAAAACTATTAAAAATGATTATTACTAAAGCGAGAATGGAAGATCCGGACTTTGCCTTTATCGCTGAAGAATTAAATCCAGACAACGCCTTAAAAGCAAAAGAATCTGGATACAACATCATCATAGGTAATGGTTTCTGGATGGAACCAAGAATTTGGGAAAAGAAACTTCACAAATTCATCTATGGAGCTAATGATATTGAATTACCTATGTTTGCCTGTGCTGAAACACATGACACAGCCAGAATAGCAGGTAGAGATGGTGGTAAAAATCTTGCCAGACTAACTACAACGCTTAATATGTTATTACCTAACTTAGTTCCTTTTATTAACTCTGGTCAAGAAGTATATGAAACACAACCGATGAATACAGGCGTTGACTGTACAAGTGCAGATAAGTTTAAACTACCACCGGATGATTTATTCTATGGTAAATTAGCCTTATTTGATAAATATGCAATTCATTACCTTAATGATAACCGTTGGGAACTAGCAGATCATTTAGATGGAATTAAAAAAATCCGTAAAGTTTGGCTTGACCAAATTACCGATTTAAAATGTTATTTACCTATTTACTTTAATGAGTTTGATACTCCTGCAATTGGAGTTTCATACTATAATTTGGAAACGAATAAATGCTTACTCGTAGTAGCTAATTCAAATGTATATGATGATGTTCATTGTAATACCTCTTTGGAAAAACTAAGAATTGCATCAAACAATTATAACAACGCTGGAAAATTATTATATTCTACCTATGAATTTAGTAGAGATTATCATGATTTTTCACCTGATGGAAAAGTCTATTTCCATTTAGGTGCTGGAGAAGTTAAAGTCATTGAATTTTAAGTAAAACAAAAGCCGATTACACTTATCGGCTTTTTTTATTAAGTTATTCTTCTCTTAACATATAAGTATTAAGTGCCGTAATAATTCTTATTAATAATATCGAATAAATAAAGATTTCAATTGGTGTCTTAATGATCCGAAGTGGCAATTGAGCCCAAAAAGGAATGCCATATAAAACACTAACCCATAAAGGTGTTAAGATTAAAGCAGTAATAATTTGCATAATAATTACAGAGAAGATAATCCTATGTGACTTATCATCTTCTTTTCTTTTTGTAAAAACGAAAATAAAAATACTGATAAGTCCTGCCTCACCGATAATTAATAACATGTATAAAAACCACACTTGAAAATCTACATCAGTTCCAATTGTAGAAATAATAGCTGGCATATCTATTAAAGCATAAATGCCTAATCCAATTAGACTTAACAATAGCACAAAGTTAATTACATTAAATATCTTCTTTTCTTTCAATATTAAATTATAAACTAAACCAGGAATCACTCCAAAAAGGACTGCATTAATGGTAAAACCTGGGAAAAATGGTCCAGAAGAACCAAAGACTAACATATATACAAAATAGCCTAAGACATCTTGAATTACCGCTGAAGCAGCTCCTATTCTCGGTCCTAAAATAATACTAATAATAATAAGTGGTATATAACCAATTCCAAAACGTATAATTGCATTATTTGGTGGATAGGTTACTGATAAAAATTGTGATAGAACAATACCAATCGCTACTAAAAGAGCAGCTAGAATTGTTTTTCTAAGTCTTAATTGTTTCATACTACTCCTTCAAGTTAAAATCTATTACTATCTGATTTGTTTTTGTTAAAAAATGATTGATTTCTGAAAATGGTTTTGAGCCAAAAAATCCTCGATAAGAAGATAAGGGTGATGGATGAACATTTTCAATAATCAAATGTTGTTTGTTCGTAATCAACTTTTTCTTATTTCTAGCAAAGCTTCCCCATAACACAAATATTACGGGAGTTTCTTTTTTATTCAAGCATTTAATAATTTCGTCTGTAAAAGTCATCCAGCCATAATCTTTATGAGCTAAAGGTTGATTTTCTCTAACTGACAAAATAGCATTTAAGAGTAATACACCTTGTTTTGCCCACTTAGTTAAATCACCTGACAAAGGTATATCAAATCCCAAATCACTATTATATTCTTTGTAAATATTAACAAGAGATGGTGGTAACTTTATACCTTCAGGTACTGAGAAAGCTAAACCCATTGCTTGTCCTGGGTTATGATAAGGATCTTGTCCTAGAATTAATACTTTAGTATTTTGATATGTAGATAAACGAAAAGCATCAAATACCTTGTTTATCGGTGGATAACAAGTATGCTTTTCGTAGTCTTTTTCCATATTATTTTCTAATTCTTTAAAATAAGGTTTTGAAAACTCTATCTCAAGAATCTTGTCCCAATCATTTCCAATCATCTTTACTTCCTATGAGAACAACTATCTGTTTTACAGCTATTACATTCCAAATCTTCACAGCCTTCTGGTTTTTCTGTTTCTTCATTCATTTTATAAGAATAAACATATAAGAAGATAAAAACAATAATGATAGCTACTGCTATAATGTATTTCCACATCTTATTTAACCGCGGCTACTATTAGATTAATTCCTTCTAAAAGTGCGTCTACTTGAGCAGTGGCTTCTTCTAAAGAACTACCTATTACTCCAGCATATATTTTTAATTTAGGTTCTGTTCCAGAAGGTCTTAATACAAACCATGATTTATCTTCTAGCACAAACTTCATCACATTTGAAACTGGTAAATCTATTGTTTCAACTTCTCCGTTTATATAACGTTTAGACAACTCAAAGTCTTCTTTAACCACAACTTTTTTCCCTAGATAACTAACTTGTGAGTTTTCGCGGAAATCATTCATGATTTGTGCAATTTTTTCTTGACCTGTCTTACCAAGTAAATGAATATTTTTTAATCCTTCAAAGTAATATCCATATTCTTCGAAGATATCTAATAATTTATCATATAGTGTTTTATTTTGTGTATTTTTGTAGAAAGTAGCTGCTTCAGAAATAAGAAGCATTGCTTGAAGTGAATCTTTATCTCTCACGAAGTCTTTAACAACGTATCCATAACTTTCTTCATATCCAAAAACAAACTCTCTTTCTTCTTCGTCATCTTCCTCTAAAAATCTTGCTTGCTCTCCAATAAATTTAAATCCAGTAAGTGTTGAAAACACGTCCATTCCAAAAGACTTGGCAATTGTAGCGCCTAATCCGGATGTAACTACTGTATTAAAGACAACACCTTTTTTAGGTAATGTTCCAAGTTTTTTCTTTTCATTTAATAAATAGTAAATCATTAAAGCCCCGGTTTGATTACCGTTTAGATAGATATACTTTGAATCATATAAAATACCAATTCCTAGTCTATCAGCATCTGGATCAGTCGCAATTAATAATTCAGCGTTCATTGTATTTCCTAATTCTTCAGCTAACTCAAATACCGCTGCGTCTTCAGGGTTTGGCAATTTAACGGTAGAGAAGTAAGGATCGTTAACCATTTGTTCCTTAACTGGATGAACGAGATAACCACATTCTTCTAACAATCTGACACCTAAATATCCACTTGTTCCATGAAGTGGAGTAAAAACGATATTTAAAGGTTTTTTTAATCCTGGATGTAATGCTACAGTTTTCACCTTATCAAGGTATGCTTTATCCATTTCTTCGTCTAAGAATTCTACTAAATCATTTGATAATAATTCTGTGAAATCTAATACTTTTATAGAGAAAAGATCTTTTGTTTCATTTACATAACCAATAATTTCATTCGCATAATCTGGCGTATACTGGCATCCATATTCATCATAGATTTTATAACCATTATAAGCAGCGGGGTTGTGACTCGCTGTAATAACTATCCCAGCCAAAGCATTTGTTTCTCTTACAGCGAAACTTAACTCAGGTGTTGGTCTTAAATCATGAAATAAATAACTTTTAATTCCATAAGCGCCCAATACTCTAGCAGACTCTTTTGAAAACTCTTTAGACATCAATCGATTATCATGAGCAATGACCACTCCTCTTGATAATTGATGTTTACCATAAGTTTTCACTAGATACTTCGCTAAGCCATTATTTGCTCTTCTTATTGTGTATATATTTAAACGATTTGTTCCAGCACCTAAAATTCCTCTCATTCCCCCAGTACCGAATGATAGGTCAGTATAAAACATATCCTCTAATTCTTTGTTTGTCTTTCCAACTAAGTCTTTTTTAACAAAACTATCTAAGTTCTTATAGTTAAGCCATGTTTCATAAATTTTCTTCCACATAATTTTATCCTTTCATAGAAAATACTTTTGAAATGTTTCAAAAGTATTATCGTATATAATCAACTAGATTTTCTTTTCTTTCTGGTGCTTCTATTTCGTCATCCGTAGGATAACCAAAGCAAATAGAAACATCAAATTCATGATTCTTTGGTATTTTAAGCAAAGAGTTTACATCAGGCTTAGGAGCTTGATGGTATAAATACCTCGTTTGCCCAACTATACAAGATCCAATTCCTAAAGATTTTGCGGCCAAAGCCATGTTTTCAGCTACACAACCTGCGTTGATTTCCGAATAACCTTCAATCTTTGAACTGATTACGATAACAGTTGGTGCGTGATAAAAAATATGATAACCTTCTTCTTTATCAAGACCAATTTTATTCATGCCGTCTACTGCTTGTTTACTGATTTCATCGATCTTATCCTTGTTCGTAATTACAGTAAAATGCCAGTTTTGACGATTCTTTGCACTAGGTGCAAACAATCCACACTTAATAATTGTTTGTAACTCTTCTTCTGAGATGGGCTTATCTAAAAAATCTCTAACGCTCCTTCTCTTCAAAATGGTTTCGACTGTTTGATTCATAAGAATCCTCCTATAAATGAATGAGTTTTTTTATATCCTTATTGCAAGCTTCATAAACCTCTAGTGTTTTGTCTGCTACAACTTTCCCAAAATTAACAGCTTCTCGCATATTTTTCCCTTGAACTAAATAATAGATAGCTCCTGAGATTAAAGCGTCTCCTGCGCCCATAGTACTAAGAATGTTTTCTTTTTTATTCGTTTCACTTTGATAAATTTCTTTATTCAAATTGTATGTAATTGGCTCATCAGAATGAGAGACAATGCAGTTTTTTAATCCTTTATCTAACAACTGCTTTACACCAAAGATTATATCACAATTATCTATTTTTAATAGTGCATTTAATTCATATTGATTAATCTTCAACAAATCAATATATGGAAGTACCTTTCTTAAACGAATTACTTTAGACTGTGATACACCATCCACATAAATTTTCTTATGCTTATATCTTTCAATTAGATAACACAAGGTAACTTCTGATAAATTAGTATCAAATACCAAAGCATCAAAAGATTCGATTACTTCTTCTAAAGGACTGAAATCTTCCGGAAGTAATCCTTCAATATTTTTCATATCATTAATCGCAACATTTAAATCAGCATTCTTATCGTGTACCGCTAGATAGGTAGATGAAGTAACGTCTCTTTTTAAAGAATGCGAGTAATCAATTCCTATCATATCCAATTCGCTTTTTTGCATTTTAGCAAAATTATCACTGCCTATTAAAGTAAGAAAACTAACATCAGCTCCAAGATAAAAGAGATTCGTAGCCATATTCTTAGCTACTCCACCTAATGATATACTTACTTCGCCTATGTTAGATTCACTGTTTAAAAGTGTTTCATGAGATTTACCTATAATATCTATATTACAAGCTCCAATTACAAGTACTGTCATTCTAAAATATCTGTGAAGATATAATCCACATCATGGATAATTAGTTTTTCAGCTAATTCTTTATCATTCACAACTCCAGTACTAACCTTAAGTCCTACTAAATGCATTTCTTTTACAATTTCTTTTGTAACATGATTCGATTCAATATTGATATTAAATCCATTTGTTTTACAAAAATCAAAATCTTCTTCTTTTACTTTATCAACAGAATAATAAATATTACTGTGGTTCACTTTTTTAGCTAAATGCAATAATTGCTTTTTGTTTTTAGATAAAAAATTGGTTTTTTTGACATCATAATAGTCTTCTACATACTCAACAATCTTGTCGACACTTTCATTTTTTATACTATCGCCAAAATTTAAGAATCCTATTTTTCTATATGATTTACAAATCGGTAGAAAATCTGTTAGTTTAGGAATAAAAAGATTTGCATCTAAATTAGATGTTTTTCTATCCACTAAAGAGAATTTCTTTAGTTCATCATAAGTAAAACTTGGAATATATAGATTCAATAAGCCTAGTCTTAATAATGTGTCATCAAAAGTTACAATGATCTCATTATCTCTTGAAAGATTTAAGTCACAACTGATTCCATAATATGATCTATTTGAAGCTGCTAAAAATGCGAAAATTGTGTTTTCAGTCTCAATTCCGCTTAAACCTTTATTAGCAACCATACCTTTAAAATATTTGTTAATTTTTATTGTATTCATCATTTCACGCCTTTTATATAATAATATATAATTATTCTACCATTTAAAAGCTATTTTATGAATATGAATTTCAAAAAACCTTCATTTTTGTTAGAATAATGTATAAAGGGGGCTTTATGAAATTAAATAACTTAGGTTTTGACTATTCAAGGCTTGCAACTTGCACTATTAAAAAGAAAAATAAACTATTAGCTATTGTAATGTTTATCCTAACTGGTAGTTTTTTACCAATGCCTTTGATCTTTACCATTCTTTATCTTACTAAATCATCAATCGAAATAAATGGTACTCCAGTGGAATATGGAGAACCTGCATATATTTTATTCTTTTCTACCTTTGTTGGAATCTTTCTAACTCTTTCTATACTTTTCTTAGCGATTGGAATTTTCAGTTTAATGAGAAAACCAAAAGTCTTTATGGTAATGGATAAAGATACTACTGATTCTAATAGTATATATTACATATATGATAGAAATAAAAAAGAAGAAATATATCTAACAGATAAATTCGCTGTCATCTATAATTCTAAGTATAATATCAGTCGTAAAGAAGATGATCCTTTACTAATAGAGAAATATTTTAACAATTTTGTGTTTTGGTATCATTTCGATACTGTTGAAGACGCAAAAGTGATACAAAGGAAAAAGAAAACGATAGTAAAAATTAAAACTCCTACCTATTCAAGATATTCTGGAAGCGTCATAAAAAGATATGCATTTTCAAATAACTTTAATGTAGTTCCTGAAGTAGTTACTGAATCTATCAGTTACGCCAGGGCTGGAGCACATAGTTATCAAAGCAGTACTACTTATATATTTGAAGATATTAATCGTTCTCAACGTATAGAAATTCATCCTGAGATAAAAAAAATACTACACGGTTTAGTCTAAACCGTGTAGTGCAGCTAATACGCTTGTTCCACCTGTAAATACTTCATCTACTTCTCCATTAACTATTTTCACAAGAGAAGGTGTTCCTTCTATTGTAATAGCAGCGTTAATGGCAGAAAAACTATCTGCTTGAACAAAATATACAGCATCTACATCTAAGAATTCTATTGTATATAGTGCTTCATCTTTTATTGTTTGACAAGCAACACAATTAGATCCATAAAAATACAGATAATATACAGATTCGTCTTGGGTTAATTGCTCATCTACATCCGTAATCCAATAAGCCGAGAAGCTTAGGTAACTCATCTCTGGATAAGTCATTGTTGTAGTTGTTTCTTCGTCACAAGCCACTAATGAGAACATTAGCGCAAGCACTAAAATTATTTTTTTCATTTTATTACCACCTTATAGGTTAGCGCGTAAAATATAAAAGCGCCTCCAAGTTACATTTATTACTAGGGAGTTAATACCCCACTTAATTATATTAAATAATCCAAAAATTGCAATAACTTCTTTAAAAGACAATTGAATATTATAAACTAAAGGTAAGTTAATATATTGATTAAATAATACCATTAATACAACGGTTGAAGCAAACCCTATTAATGTTAAAATCAAGATAGAAAAACCTTTTTTTTCTTTATCTAGCGATTTTTTATTTAAAAATACAGCTGTAGGAGTGATGAATAACATCGTTGCTAAGAAATTTACCATTTCATCCAGCATCGGAATTAATGGCGGAGAGGATGGCATAAAAAAGTGAATCACGTTCGTTAACAATGAAACAACAACCGCTGTTTTAAAATCAAACCATAATAAAGTCATAAAGACAATTAAAGCTGATAATTCCACTTTTAAATATGGTGCAATAGGTATTACTGGGAATCCCATAAGCATTAACACAGAAGCGATTCCTATAATGATACCTAAAAAAGCTATTTTTTTAGTAGACATCACTTTTTTCTTAGATGTTTTCGTTACTTGTATTTTTCGATAAACTACTAAAAATAGAGAATAAATTAAAAGTATAATCGTATTAAACAAAATTACATCTTTTACTTCAATGTCATTATTTCCAAGTAGCAAGCCTACCGTTAATCCCGTGATAATAAATAGTATTGCTGCACCTGAAACAATAATGTGGTTTCTTTTCTCCTTCATATTTTTTGCTAAGTAGAACATAAATCCTAAAGCAATTAGTAACGAAGTTCCAGCGATGAAATAAATCAACATATTTTTTTCCTCCTAAAAATAAAAAAATGCTCGAACTTCGGGCATCGAATAATACAAAAATGTATTAAAAACTCTCTCATCCAGACTTTACTGTCGGTTTAGGAATTACACCTAATCAGCTATACGCTCGCGGACTCTTACCGCCGGTAGGGAATTACACCCTGCCCCGAAGTTTTATATCACACTAATTATAGTCAAACTATCTTCATTTGTCAATTATCTTTACTATTTTTAGCAACACAGCGAATTAATGAACCATCAAAGCCTTTGATTTTAAGCGGTAAGGCTATAAAATCAACTACTTTTGTCAGTTGATCTAAATTTTTTAAATTTTCTACAATTAAGATAGATCTTGATAATAAGTCTTTATGCATATTTAAAAATGCTTCATCTTTATATTTTGGTGAAGGCATATCTAAAGCAATCACTTCAATATTATTGCTAACTAAAAAATCTATTACATCTTCAGTAAAAACAGGATAGTCGTAATATTTTAGCGTATTTAAATATTTCGAGTGATTTGTCTTTATAATCACAATCTTGTAGTCTTTATTGTATTGTTCAATAAGGTCTGAAGTCATAATGACCCCATCTATAATTCTTGGCTGAAGCACGAAAGCTTTACCTATTACCTTATTGATGTCGATAGACTCAATACCTTCTTCTATATCCAAAACGTGCTTAGGAGCGTCTATATGAGTTCCTATATGCATATTTGTAGTTATCCTTCTCATATTGAAGTAATCTTTAGAGAATTCTTTCTCTATCACTTGTTCAAAAGGAATATCTCCAGGATATTCTAAGTAGTTTTTATCTATAAGCACTGTTAAATCAATCCATTTTTCCATAGTATCACCATATCTATTATACCAAAAAAGAAAAAGGTTGTTTGCACAACCTTTTATTTTTTTAATGGTTTCACATTCCAAATCTTATCAGCGTATTCTTGAATTGATCTGTCAGATGAGAAAATTCCACTTTTCCCGATGTTAACAATAGCTTTTTCTGCCCAAGCATGTTTGTCTTTATATACTTCATTTGCTTCAGCGTGTGCTAATTGATAGCCATGGAAATCTTTTAATACAAAGTATCTATCTGTATATACTAAGTTATTGAAAATATCTTTAAATTCATCTTTGTCTACTTTATCAAAGTATCCATTGATTAGTTGTTCTAACAATCCTCTTATTTCTGGATCGTTATTATAAATCTCTTGTGGATTATAGTCATTGTTTTTATAAGAGTTTGTAACTTCTTCAGAATTCATTCCAAAGATAAAAATATTGTCATCTTTCACTAATTCATGAATTTCAACATTAGCACCATCTAAGGTACCAATTGTTAAAGCACCATTCATCATAAATTTCATATTACCCGTTCCTGATGCTTCTTTTGAAGCGGTAGAGATTTGTTCAGACAAATCACAAGCAGGCATAATCATTTCAGCGTAACTAACATTATAGTTTTCAACGAAGATTACTTTTAAGAAATCATTTGTTTCTGAATCGTTGTTTACTTGTTCTGCTACTGTATTAATTAACTTAATGATTTTCTTAGCGAAATAATAAGCTCCTGCAGCTTTCGCTCCGAAGATGAAAGTATGTGGCACATAATTTTTCTTGAATACTGGATCTGATTTCAATTTATTGTATACATCCATAATATGGATAGCATTCATTAATTGACGTTTGTATTCATGTAATCTTTTTACTTGAATGTCAAAGATTGAATTCGGATCAATTTTAATTTTTTGTTCCCTGTATATTCTTTCTGCAAGTTGTTTTTTCTTAGCTAATTTTACAGCTAAGAATTTTTCTTGAAAATCTTTGTCTTTTGCATACGCTATAACTTTTTCTAATTCAGAAGGATTGTGTCTGTAACTTGTTCCTATTGTTTCATCTAATAGATTAGAAAGTTCTTTATTTGTATGTAATAACCATCTTCTATGAGTAATACCGTTTGTAACATTGACAAACTTTTCAGGGTACACTTCATACCAGTTTTTCATCTCTATATTTTTCAGTATTTCAGTATGAAGTTTTGCAACTCCATTTACTGATGAACTAGCTACAACACAAAGATGCGCCATTTTAACAACACCATCATTAATTATAGATAACTCATTGATGAAATCAGATCTTTCATAACCATATTTTTCTAATAATTCTAAACAGAAACGACGGTTGATTTCTTCAATCAACTGATAAATTCTAGGAAGTAATGGTTTCATAATATCGATAGGCCATTTTTCTAAGGCTTCTGCTAAAATTGTATGATTGGTATAAGCTACTGATTTTTTTGTTATTTCCCAAGCTTCATCCCATTCGAAATGATGATCGTCTAGCAATATTCTCATTAACTCCGGAATGATTAGGGTTGGATGCGTGTCATTAATATGGAAGATGACATAGTCTGGTAAATTTTTAAGTGTTCCATATCTTATGAAATGCTTATTTGTTACACTTCTCACTCCAGCTGCAGAAAAGAAGTATTGTTGTTTTAATCTCAATTGTTTACCTTCATAAGTTGTATCATCTGGATAAAGAATACCAGAAATCTTTTGAAGTTCTGTTTCATAAAGAAAAGCACTTTTACCTTCTGGATACTTTTTAGAAGGTTCTGCATTCCATAATCTTAAATTATTTACAATTTGATTTGAGTCTCCAACGATAGGAACATCATAAGGCACAGCTCTTATGTATTCACTCGGGTGATAGACGAAGCCATCTTCATAATCAATATGTCCAAAGAATGGAATATCGATTGCTAATTCTTCTCTTCTAATTTCCCAAACGTAACCATCACTTAACCAGTTATCGGGTCTTTCTTGTTGGTATCCATTTTTAATTTTTTGACGGAATAACCCATAACGGTATCGAATACAGTTTCCGTATCCAGGAATACCAAGTGATGCCATTGAATCTAAGTAGCAAGCAGCTAGTCTTCCCAAGCCACCATTCCCTAGTCCAGGATCAGATTCATAATGCTCTACTTCATTTAGATCATAACCATATTCTAAAAAAGCTTCTTCGACTACATCTCTAACACCTAAATTCATTAAGTTGTTAGTAATGAGTCTTCCCATTAAAAATTCCATAGAAAAATAATAGACTTTTTTTTGGTCTTTCTTCTTTAGAAGATTGTTTGTATAAATCCAATCTTTCGAGATTTCTTCTTTCACAAGCGTTCCTAATATATTATATCTTTCTCTAATGGTAGAGTTTCCTATTTCTTTTAAGTATGTATCTTTTATACGTTTCTTAAACGCTTTCGAAAAGCTATCTTTCGATTTAAATACTCCAGTTCTCATATTTCCACCTCACATGCTAATTATATCATTTATTTGATTAAAGAAAACGGATAACCCAGTGTGTATCCGTTTTCAGTTTCTTAGACTATTTTATATAATTCAATATATTCTTTCGCTGAGTCAGCTACTGAAAAGTCTGAATGCATTGCATTAATGATTAGCTGTTGCCAATCATCTTTATGATTTACAAAGATATTGTGAGCGTTTGTTATTTGAAACAACAAATCTCTTGAATCATAGTTATAAAATTTAAAACCGTTTCCGCGTTTACTTGATAAATCATATGCATCTACTGTATCGTTTAATCCACCTGTTTGTCTCACAATAGGAATGGTACCATATTTCATTGAAATCATTTGTCCTATTCCACATGGTTCATATCTTGAAGGCATTAAGAAAGTATCCGCACCTGAATAAATATAGTTCGGTTTTGTTGCATCATAGCTTAGATTTAAGCTGACACGACTTGGAAATCTCTCTTTCAATCTTAAAAGCGAATTGTGATAATGTTCGTCTCCAACTCCAAGTATTACAAATTCAACTAAAGGATTCTGTAATATTTCATAAAGTGCCGGTATCAAAATATCAAAACCTTTTTGCTCTACAATCCTCGTGACCATTCCCATAATGAAATAATCTTCGCCCTGTTCTAAACCAGTTCTTTTTTGTAAGTCTAGTTTATTCGCCGATTTTGCTTCAAACACGTTAACTAGTGTATATTTATTTTCTATTTCTAAATCTGTTTCTGGAGAAATATCATCATCTAAACCATTTAATATACCATAGAAATCACGATCTCGAAGGTTAATGATATCAACCAAATTTTTGCTGTAATACTCATACTTTAATTCATCTCTATAGGTATAAGATACAGTCGTAATCTTAGTAGCGTTGTTTAATCCGCTTTCCATAAAGTTTAGTTTTCCATTCACAAAATGAATAAGTGGTGTAATCCCTGCTTTTTCTAAAATATTGGAACTATAAATTCCTTGATACTCAATATTATGAATCGTCATTAACGTTTTAATATTTAAATTCATATTTTTTAACATACATGGTAATAAGCCAAGATGCCAATCATGGATATGTATAATATCAGGTTTTTGATTTAATGCATCTAGAAAAGCAACTACCGCTTTTGTAAAAAATGCAAACCTTTCTCCATCATCTGGATATCCATAAATTTTTTCTCTATCAAAGAAATGATAGGAATCAACGAAATAGTAAGTTGTGTTTTGATTGATAAGAGAATATAAGTCCACACGATAACTTAAGCCATCGAAATCGACCTTAGTTGTCGCAACTATTTCTAAGAGTAGCTCATAGTTTTTCTTAATCACAGGATACATCGGCATGATTACCTGTGATTGAACACCCTGCAAACTAAGTTGACTCGCAAGACCACCTACAACATCAGCTAAGCCTCCTGTTTTTACATAAGGGTAACATTCAGCTGTAGCTTGAAGTATCGAAAGGCTTTTGTCAGAAACTACAACTTGTTTCTTTTCCGAAACAAATAGTTTGTCGATATCACCATCTACTACTGAGTTTTCTAATACCCTAGTTTCCTTATCCATAACTGAATATTCAACTACTGCATTTTCTTCAATTTTACATTGGTTCATAATAACAGAATTATATACCTTTGCGCCTTTTGCAATATGAACTTTACGCCCTATTATTGAATTGTAAACTTTACCTTCAATAAAAGCTCCTGAAGCTATAATTGAATTTTTAACAATTGCTTCCTCTCCGTATCTAGACGGAGCTGACATTGTTTCTTTTGAATAAATCGGTCTGTTTTGTTTAAACCATTCTTTACGAACATTTTTCAATAACATCCTCATATTCGCTTCGTACAATTCTTTTGCAGAATTAACAAGACAACAAGAGGCATTAAATTTATAGATATGTCTTTCTAAATTTGGTGCATAGTCAAAAACATCAGATAGATTTCTAAATTGAATTTGATTATAGTTATCAACGTAATCTAATAAGAGACTCTTTGACAATATGTATGTCTTTAATCTTTTGTTATCTTCGGATAATACTTCTGTAATATCTGCTTTGTTCATTAAATGTGAGTGTAAGAATATATTATAATCCACATTCCAAACAAGGCTAGCCGGAGAAACTATTACATACTCTTGGTTAGACCTAAGGAAATATTCATAGTGTTCATACATTCTTTGAAAACTGATTTCATTTTCAACCGTAAGGTTTAAGCTTTTAGGTGGAAGGATAAATATACCATCGTTACGTCTATTTAAGTCCCATCTATCCCCAGAACCAATGTGGTCATTTAAAGATCTGTAGTTTCCATAAGGAAATATAGAAACATTAGTAATTTGTGAATTTTTACAATTTGACAATGAGAAATCAATTAATCGATATTTCGCCCCAAATGGCAAAGCCCCAGGAACTCTATGTCTTGTTAGCTTAGAGAAATTTCCTTTGCTTGTTGCATCTATAATCATAAATAGATTAGTCATATATGCCACCAACCTCAAACATATTTGTCTCCGTAATCAAAGTTAAGTCAAGTGATTCACAACGATAATTATCTGGAATTACAATGTCTTTATTTACGATAACATTTTGTAAGAAACAATCATGTCCTATCGTTACTCTTGGCAAAATCACTGAGTTTATAATTTTACTACCTGATTCAATTACTGATGAATAAGCAACTGTTGAATGAATTACTTCTCCATTAATTAAGCAGCCATCAGCGATTAACGATTTAGTAGCTTTTGCTTTTTCTAACATAACATGCGGATTTAAATTTAATGACTTAGAATATACTGGTAGATTTTTAGATATATTCAAATCTAAAAAATCAGAATCATCTAACAAATCCATATTTGCGTCATACAATGATTTCACGGTTCCTACATCGCGCCAGTACCCGTCAAAACGAAATACTGAAACTACTTTTTCGCTCTTAATTGCTTTTGGAATGATATTCTTTCCAAAATCAATGTCATCATCCGATGCTTTTTTTAAGATTTCTTCTAAGGCATCTACTGAAAAGATATAGATTCCCATTGAAGCTAGATTCGTTTTAGGTTTATCTGGTTTCTCTTCAAAGCCAACTGCATGATTTAACTTGTCTACTTCTATTATTCCAAAACGACTTGCATCTTTTAGATCTACATAGTTAGCCGCAATGGTAACTTCTGCTTTATTAGAAATATGATGTTTTAACATTTCTTGATAATCCATTTTGTAAATATGGTCTCCAGAAAGTATCAAAACGTAACTTGCATTGTAAGATGTAATAAAATTAAAGTATTGCTTTACTGCGTGAGCTGTACCTTTTTGCCAAAGAATATTATCTTTTCTTGCATAGGGAGTTAAAAATCTGATTCCTCCATCAATAATATCCAAGTCCCAAGAACGACCACTACCAATGTAGTACATCAAATCAAAAGGCTCATATTGAGTTACGATACCACAGGTATCAATATTACTATTAGTTAGATTACTTAAAGTAAAATCAATTAAACGATACTTCGCGCCAAAAGAAACAGCTGGTTTTGCCGTCTCGCTTGTTATATCTCCTAATCGAGTTCCACGTCCTCCAACTAGAATCATTGCAATCATCGTTTTTTTCATATATCTATCCTTTGTATTTAATAATTGATATCGATAAAGGCGCTATCTTAATTTTAAGAGATTGGTCAAATCCATGATTACTTTCTTCAACAGTTTTTAATAACGCTCCATTGTAAACATCTGAGCCGCCATAGATATCTTTATCTGAATTTAGTATTTCTTCATAGCTACCTTTTTTAGGAACGCCAACACAAAAATCATCATAAGCATTTGGCGTCATATTTAATATGACAGCTGCAAATTCATTTTCTTCTTTTCCGAAACGCACAAAAGAGAAAATTGATTGTTCATAGTTTCTTTGATCAATCCATTGAAATCCTCTCGGAGAATGGTCTAATTCGAAGAAACATTTATGATGATTGTAAACACTTATCAAATCTCTAACAAAATGATTTGCAGAATTATGGAATGGATACTCTAATAAGAACCAGTCTAATTCTTCTTTATCTTTCCATTCATGCATTTGAGCAAACTCTCCACCCATAAACAATAGTTTTTTTCCAGGATGAGTAAACTGCAAGCCTAATAACAATCTATAATTCGCAAACTTTTGCCAGTAATCTCCGGGCATTTTATCTACTAAAGAATGTTTTCCATGAACAACTTCATCATGTGATAACGGTAATATAAATTTTTCTGAATATGCATAAACCATTCCAAATGTTATTAAATCATGATGAAATTTTCTATAAATAGGATCTTTTTCGAAGTACTTTAATGTATCATTCATCCAACCCATATTCCATTTATAATCAAAACCAACTCCACCATCTAATACGTTGCTTGTAAGATTTGGGTAAGTTGTTGAATCTTCAGCGAACATCAAGATGGAATGATCGTGTTCGTTAATAGCATAATTTAAGTTTTTTAAAAATTCAACAGCACCGTGATTAGTCCCGATATGGCTATTTCCTAAGAAATATATTATATTGGATACTGCATCAATTCTAAAGCCGTCTACATGGAAGTATTCCATCCAGAAAAATGCGTTTGAAATAAGAAAAGATTTTGTTATGCCTTTACCTAAATCAAGGTTCACCGTACCCCATACTTTGTTTTCTCTAATATTTATGTCTTCAAATTCATATACTGGTTCTCCATCGAACATATATAATCCGTGTGCATCTTTACAGATATGTCCTGGTACCCAATCCATGATAACACCAATATTTGCTTCATGGCATTTATCAATTAAATACATTAAATCCTTTGGAACACCGAAACGTGAAGTTGCACTATAATAACCAGTTCCTTGATATCCCCATGATTCATCGAGAGGATGTTCCACTACTGGCATTAATTCTATATGAGAAAATCCGTGTTCTTGAATGTATGGTATTAATAAATCTACTAATTCGTTATATTTATGAAAAGAACCATCTGGTTTCGTCATCCATGATCCTAAGTGTAGTTCATATATTGATAGTTTATCTTCATATGCATTCTTTTGCTGACGAGAATTCGTGTATGGTGAATCATGCCATTCAAATCCATCTATATCATATACTTTTGAAGATGTTTCTGGTCTTTCATCTGAGAAGAATGCATAAGGATCGGCTTTAAAAATAGTTTGTCCGAAAGAGGTAACAATACAGTACTTATATCTTGCCCACTCATTTACTCCTGGGATATAGATACTGAAGATACCTATGTCATCTTCTTTCTCTAGTACATGAGTTCTTGAATCCCAAGCGTTAAACTCACCTACTATAGAAACAATCTTTGCGTGAGGTGCATACACTCTGAAGAAAACACCAAGAGTTTTTCCTGATTCATCTTTCTTTAAATGAGCGCCAAAATGCTTATATGCTTCTTTTAGCTTTCCTTCATTGAATAAATATAAATCTAAATCCGTCATTTTCTTCATAAATTATCTTCTCCCAAAATTACTTTTATCTTTGAATAATCATATCCTTTTCTCAAAAGATATGATATTACATTTTGTTTTTTGTTTTCTGAAGATTTATACTTTTTTATCGCTACTTGATAATCCTTAGCTAATACATCTTCTTCATTAATTCTTTCTTTGATCAAATAAATTGACTTTGTTACAAACCTATCTACAGCTTCAAAACTATAACCCTTTGTAACTAAAAACTGTTTTATGTTTTGAGTAGCTATTCGTATGGATTTATTTTTTATTGAATTCAGTTTCTTTAAAAATAGGTCATTTAAATTGTTTTCTATATCTTTTGCTTGAATCTTAGAAATAAATGGATCATAGATATCCTTGCTGATTTTCTTGTTATTAAGTTCATAAACTATTTTGTTTGGTCCTAATCCTTTAAATTCAAAACTCTCTCTTACAAAAATCTCAGTGAACTTGACATCATCTAAGACTGTTGATTTTCTCAACTTTGTTAAATAATAGTTATGCTCTGCTAAAGGAATCATCTTTTTGTTCAAGTAATCAGTTATTTCTTTCGTACATCTCATTTTATATAAAGCATAGTGCAGTACTTTTTGATAGACAATATCCCTATCATTTGCTACTACAAGTTTTTTAAAGTCCATATTAGAGAGGACTTTTCCAATAACTAGTCTAAATTCAAGCATGATATCTTCAGACACGTTAAATGTTTCCATTTTTTTCTCTGACTTTATCATAACCGAATATCTTCTGTTTTTCAATGTTTCTAGATGTGTAACTGTATACAAGATGATCTCCCCTTTAAAAAAAATATCCAATTAGTTATTGTTATCGTTTAAACAAATAATTGGATATGTTGTATTATGAATTAAATTTTATTAGATAAGCAGATATAAACTTATCTAAATCTCCATCAAGTACTTTATCCCCATTACCAGTTTCTTCTTGAGTTCTGTGGTCTTTTACCATTGTGTATGGATGGAATACATAAGATCTAATTTGAGATCCAAATGCGTTAAGTTTCGTATCGTTAAATGCGTTTTGTTCTGAATGCATTCTTTCAAGTTCTAATTGATATAATTTGCTCTTTAGAACCTTTAAAGCTGTTTCGCGGTTTTGAATTTGACTTCTCTCATTTTGACAAGTAACTACAGTTTTAGTTGGTATATGGGTAATTCTAACAGCCGAGTCGGTTGTATTAACTCCCTGTCCACCAGCCCCACTTGAACGGTAGGTATCAATTCTTATGTCTTGATCATCAATCTCGATACTGATAGAATCATCAGTTGCTGGATAAACTTTCACTGAAGCAAATGAAGTATGTCTTCTGCTTGATGAATCAAAAGGAGATATTCTTACGAGTCTATGAACTCCTGACTCTGCTTTTAAATAGCCATAAGCATTTAAACCCTCAATGAGAATAGTAGCTGATTTTAATCCCGCTTCCTCTCCATCTTGGTAATCAATAATTTTAACTTTATAGTTGTGTATGTCTGCGTATCTAAGATACATTCTTTGAAGCATTTGTGCCCAATCTTGAGATTCAGTGCCACCAGCTCCAGGATGAAACTCTAAATAGGCATTCAGCTTATCATAAGGATGACTTAGTAGTATTTTTATAGTTAGTGCTTCTGCTTTCACATAAAAATCAGTTAATAAAGTATCCACTTCTGTAAAATCAAATTTTTCTGCTTCTGTCGCTAATTCTAATGATAATTCAAGTGTTTCATATATTTCTTTGATATCATTAAACTCATTTACTATCGCATTTTCTTCATTCATTTCGGCGATTATTTCCTGAGCTTTCGTTGTGTCCTGCCAAAAATCCGGAACAAAAGTCTTTGCTTCCAGATTTTTTGCTAGTGTCATATGTTTTTCAATATCAATTGTCTCTACTAGCTTATCTAATTCTTTTTTTACATCAGGTAATCTTGATTGTAATTCTAAATAAGTCATTCTAGCTCCTAGTTATCGTTTTGACCATGACAATGTTTATATTTTTTACCAGAACCACATGGGCAAGGATCATTTCTTCCCACTTTCTTTTGAACTGTTCTTGGTTTTCTTTTTACATCAGCATCTTCTTTACCTGAAACCATTCTTGTAGGTTTCGCTACTTGAACTCTTTCAGTATTTTGTCTTACTTGTGCTTTCAATACATACTTAGCAACATCATTTTGAATATTATTGCCCATATCAGAAAACATTTCGAATCCTACATCTTGGTATTCTCTAAATGGATTATTTTGTCCATAAGATTGTAAAGATACTGCTTGACGCAATTCACTCATTGCATCAATATGTTGTACCCAATATGTGTCAACCACTCTAAGTGTAATTGCTTTTAAGAAATCATTGTATATTTTTTCTCCTGCTAAACTCTTTTTCTCCGCAACATTACGTTTGAAAGAATCAAGAATGTATTCTACAGGTTCTTCTTCTGAAACAAGAATTTTAGGATCAAATCCATCTTTAGGAAAATATCTTACTAAACTCTTAATCAACGCTTCTTTTTCATCTAGATGAGACATTACTTCTCTTGTAAGAGATTCAGTTATCATACCTTCAACAATATCTTCAATTGAATCTAAGAATAGAATATCAGTTCTTTGGCTATAAATAATCTCTCTTTGTTTTCTCATTACTTCATCGTATTTAAGAACAGTTTTACGTCTGTCAAAGTTATTACCTTCAATTTGTTTTTGAGCTCTTAATACCATTTTTGAGAACATCTTATAGTCAAGTGGAGCTTCTGTAGTAGAACCTTTCGTTACAGTAACCATTTCTAACATTCTTTTGAAACGATCTCCACCAAACCTTCTTAATAAATCATCATCAGCTGATAAGAAGAAACGAGAGTATCCAGGGTCTCCTTGACGTCCAGAACGACCACGTAATTGATTATCAATTCTTCGTGATTCATGTCTTTCAGTACCAATAACAGCTAATCCACCAAGTTCAACAACACCTTCACCTAGTTTAATATCCGTACCACGACCTGCCATGTTTGTGGCAATCGTTACTGAGAATTTTTGACCAGCGTTCGCTACTATTTCTGCTTCTCTTTCATGTTGTTTCGCATTTAAAACATTATGCTTCACACCACGTTTTTTAAGTAGTTTCGATAATAACTCAGAACTTTCAATTGATATCGTACCTACTAATTGAGGTTGTCCTTTTTCATGACGCATCGCTATTTCATCTGCTAAAGCAATATATTTAGCTTCCATACTAGCGAAGATTAAATCATTTAAATCTTCTCTAATAACTGGCATATTTGTTGGTATTTCTACAACATACATATTGTAGATGTTTCTGAATTCTTCTTCCTCTGTTTTTGCAGTACCTGTCATACCAGATAATTTACTATACATTCTAAAGAAATTTTGGAATGTAATAGTAGCTAAGGTTGAAGTCTCTTTTTTGATTTCAACCGCTTCTTTAGCTTCCAATGCTTGATGCAAGCCATCTGAAAATTGACGACCATGCATTAAACGTCCAGTGAACGAGTCAACAATAATTACTTGACCGTCTTGTACTACGTAGTCAATATCGTTTGTCATAATATGGTTTGCTTTTAAAGCGTTATTGATGTGATGTAGTAAGGTTACGTTATTAACATCATATAGGTTTTCTAAATGGAAATATTCTTCCCCTTTTCTAATTCCTTCTTCCGTTAAGCTTACTACTTTATCTTTAATGTCGACTATATAATCTTCATCTTCTACTAATCTAATAACAAAATAATTAGCTGAGCGATATAAATCAGCTGTATTCTTAGCACCACCTGAAATAATTAGTGGTGTTCTTGCTTCATCAACTAAAATGGAATCGACTTCATCTATAATTGCAAAGTTAAGTTTTCTTTGAACAATTGATTCTTTGTAGATAACCATATGGTCTCTTAAATAATCAAATCCTAATTCGTTGTTTGTTGAATACAAAATATCGCAATTATATACATCGCGCTTTTCTTCTGGAGTTAAGTCTCTTATGTTTAGTCCTACAGTTAATCCAAGATATCTAAATAAATCTCCGATTTCTCCTTCAGCTTCACGTCTCGCTAAGTAATCATTTACCGTAACGATATGAACACCAAGTTCACTTAAGGCATTTAAGTATGCAGGCATAACCGCTGTTAACGTTTTACCTTCACCAGTCTTCATTTCCGCTATGTTCCCTTCATGGATTACTATCGCACCCATAACTTGGACTCTAAACGGAGTCATCTTTAAGAATCTAGTACTAGCTTCTCTAACTGTTGCAAATGCTTCCGTTAAAAGAGAGTCTAAAGTCGCACCATCTTCAATGCGCTTTCTAAACTCTACTGTTTTAGCAGCTAATTCCTCATCTGACAATTTTTTATATTCTTCTTCAAGAGCCAAAATTGCATCAGCTCTTACTCCTAATTTTTTAAGTTCTCTATTATTTCCTTTTAGAAAATCAAACATTTTGTCCACCTCTAATCACTACCATATATAATATCATTTATTATATATATATTCAATGTATATCACATAGTCCTCAAAAAAAAGTGGTCTAAAAAGACCACCCACTACTCTGTTTCTATTAATCCATATTTTCCATCATCTCTAAGATAAAGTACAGAAAGTAAATTGTCATCATTCTTGTAAATAAAGAAATCGTGACCTAATAATTCCATTTGCGTAATAGCTTCATCTAGAGATAAAATCTCTAATTTGATTTTTTTTGTTTTTACTGGCGAAATAAGTTCTCTTTGTAATTCGTCAATATCTAAGTATTCACTTTCAAATGCATTCTTTAATCCCACTCTTTCTTGAAGAGATCGATTCATTTTGTACTTGTTCTTACGGATTTGAGCCTCTAATTTATCCACTGCACGATCAATAGCAGCGTATAAATCTTTGTCTTGTACTTCGGCTCTCATGGTAATAAACTTAATTGGAATCGTGATTTCGACTTTCGTGCCTTCTCTGTAAACTTTACAGACAATGTAAGCATCTAATTCTTGTTGAAATACTTTGTCAATTTTCCTCAATTTCTTATCAAGATAATTGCGGATAGCTTCAGTGATAACGAAGCCGCCTTTGCCTCTGATGTCTAATCTCATAAAATCACCCCTTTATCTATTTGTATCCAATTTCATTATAGCACATTAACTATGTGTATTGTATAGACCTACATTATTTTTAGTTAAAATTCTCAAAATTCTCAAAATTATATCGAAATAACGACATAAAAATTACTTGTTTGAAGGCAAAAATATATTTTTTTTCTTCTTCAAGATTTAAATAAACGGAATCATCAATAATAAGGACAGTTTTTTGTAAGTCTTCTTTGCGTAATGTTTTAAATAAGATATTAAAATTCTTTTGGAGATATTCTCTCTGTTTAAAGTTGACACTTATATCTTCATACAAATATAGATACTCAACTAATCCATGATCAATTGGGAAAATCTCTGTCTTGGGGGATATCTCATATATAGCCTTACAATCATTACAGATATCTTCAAAGACAAATAGATTGTTAAATTTAGTTTCAAAAACAAAGTACTTTTCACAAATTTTGCATTTCAATTTCTTGATTCCTACAATTCATATATATTAATTCATTCCTTGTCTGTTTCATCGCTTTGCTTAGATATTCTGAGAAGAATAAAAGAAGACCGTCAGGATGCAATAGGTCTCTTCCCACTCTACCTGATATTTGGATCAATGACTCCTTGTTATATACTTGATGATCAGCATATAAGATAAACACATCAATGTTAGAAAAAGTAACTCCTCTTTCTAATATTGTAGTTGTTATTAAAAAAGTAATTTCTTGATTTCTAAAGCGTTTAATTATTTCGGATTTATAGGTTGTTTTACTTGAAATAGAGGCCACCTTATAATTTAAGGATTCTAAGCAGTTATTTAATTCATTACCTATCGCAATCGTTGGGACAAAGAGTAGCGCTTGTTTCATATTAGCTTGATTGTAGTCTAGATAACCTTTCAATTTTTTAAACAGACTCTGATTGTTTTTGATTTTAATAAATTTAGGTATGATCATTGGTTTTAAATGATATCTTGAGGGTATTAGAAAAGTCTTAATGTCTTTCATCGTTTTTAAAAAGTCTTTAGAAACAGTAGCGGACATATATAACATCACAGCCATTGATTTTGATGATTTTTTTACTAGTCTTTCAAGAAAGTGATTCCCCGAATATGGAAATGCATCTACTTCATCTAGAATAATCAAATCAAACTCTCTATAGAAATAGATTAGTTGTTGAGGTGTAGACAATAATAATTCAGATTCTTCATAGTGCTTATTTCCCTCATATAGTACAGATATATTTGTTTTAGGAAATGCTTTTTTCAATCTAACAGAAATTTCTTTTAAGACCTCAACTCTTGGAATCACAAAACAAATCTTATCTTGACTGTTTAATGCTTTCAATATTGTCTGATAGGTCATTTCTGTTTTCCCTGCACCACAAACAGCTTGTAAGAAGCCTGATCTTTTTGAATTATAACATTCTAAAAGAAAATCAGATCCTTGCTTTTGCAAATTTGATAACTCGAAGTCTAGATTAAGAGCGTGCTTTCCCTGTTGCAGATTTCTTTTGAAACGATACAAAGTCATTTTATCGTTAATTTCTCCATACTGGAAACAATCTAAACAATGATATAAGCCATAAGTATCTTCATAAATATTTTTTCCTAAGCATCTGTTACATTTTGTCTTTGTTACTGCCTTTACTTGCTCAATTGGTTCTTTTCCGTTTTTGTATAGTTTTTCAATCATGTTATCACCTAAGAAAATATTACTTCTCTCTTAGCAAAGTTCTTCATAAAAAAATCCCACAAAATGTGGGATTAGATTATTTTACAACTATATTGACTAATTTTTTAGGAACTACAATTACTTTTACTACTGTTTTTCCTTCAATATAACTTTGAATTTTTTCTTGGCTCATTGCTAATTTTTCTAAATCGCTTTTCGAAATATCGGCATCCACTATTACTTTGTCTCTTACTTTCCCATTTACAGAAATTACAACTGGAATTTCAGATTCAACTAGTTTTGATTCATCGCATATTGGGAATGATTCGAACACTAATAATTCTTTGTGTCCTAACATACTCCAAATCTCTTCACAAATATGTGGAGCGATAGGATATAGCAATCGAACCAAAACTTCATAATCCTTTTTAGTGATAGAATCTTGTTTTTGAAACTCATTTGTTAAAGTCATCATTTTAGCTATCGCTGTATTAAACTTTAAGGTTTCGCAATCACTTTCTACACCTTGAATTGTTTTATTGATGATGAACTCTAGTTTTTTTGTATGTTTATTTGAATCAGTTACATTTGGGAACAAGCGCCACACTTTATCTAAGAATCTTCTTGCGCCTTTTACTCCTGAGTCATTCCATGGAGTGGACATTTCATAATCACTAATAAACAAGACATATGTTCTTAGTGTATCTGCGCCATATTCATTTATAATATCCATTGGGTTAACAACGTTTCCTCTTGACTTAGACATTTTTTCATTGTCTTCTCCAAGAAGCATTCCTTGTGCAGTTCTTTTCATATAAGGTTCTGCATTTGGAACAACACCGATATCATATAAGAATAAATTCCAGAATCTAGAATAAATTAAATGTCTTGTTACATGTTCCATACCGCCATTATACCAATCTACTTGGCCCCAATAATCAAGTTTTTCTTTTGAGGCTAGTTCTGTTTGGTTTTTTGGATCCATATATCTTAAGAAATACCATGAAGATCCAGCCCATTGTGGCATTGTATCTGTTTCTCTTTTAGCTGGTTTCCCACATTTAGGACAGCTGCAGTTTACATATTCAGGAATATCAGCTAATGGTGATTCTCCTGAATCTGATGGCATAAATTTTTCTATGTAAGGTAACTCAACAGGTAAATCTTCATATGGTACAGGAACAATTCCACAATCATCACAATACACTATTGGAATCGGTTCTCCCCAATAACGTTGACGATTGAAAGCCCAATCCTTCATCTTATATTGTGTTGCTTCTTCACCTATTTTATTTTTTTCCAAATATTGTATCATTTTAGAAATCGCTTGCTTCACTTCTAAGCCGTCAATAAGCGGACTATTTATTAGAGTTCCACCTTTTATATCTGTATAAGCTTCTTCAGTAATGTCTCCACCACTGATAACTTCTTTAATTGCTAAATTATATTCTTTAGCGAATTCATAGTCTCTTGTATCATGAGCTGGTACAGCCATAATAGCTCCTGTACCATAGGTAATCATTACGTAATCAGAGATAAAGATAGGAATATCTTCATTTGTTAAAGGATTTATAGCAACAAGTCCTTTAATTTCAACTCCGGTTTTATCTTTGTTAAGTTCTATTCTTTCAAACTCAGATTTTTTTAATGCATTTTCTTGATAAGCTTTAATTTCATCGTTGTTAGTAATTCTATCTGCAAATTTTTCTAACAAAGGATGCTCTGGAGCGATTACCATAAAAGTAGCCCCATAAATTGTATCAGCGCGAGTTGTAAAAACTTTTAGTCTTTCTTGCGAATAAGCTACTGGAAAATAGATATAAGCTCCCGTAGATTTTCCAATCCATTTTTCCTGCTCCGTTCTAATTCTTGTATTACATTCTAACACATTTAAACCATCTAGTAATTTATCTGCATATTCGGTAATTTTTAAGAACCAAACATTTTTCTCCATTTGGACAACTTGAGAATCACAGCGATCACACTTTCCGCCTTGAGACTCTTCATTAGACAAAACAACTTTACAACTTGGACAATAATTAACATAGGCAATATCTTTATAAACAAGTCCATGTTCAAACAATTTAAGAAATATCCATTGAGTCCATTTATAATACTCTGAATCAGTTGTGTCAATAATTCTATTAAAATCAAACGAAAAACCAGCTGTTTGAAGCTGTTTGATAAACGTTTCTATGTTATTGTCAGTAATTATTCTTGGATGGATTTGATTTTTAATCGCATAGTTTTCCGTCGGTAAACCAAAAGCATCAAAACCAATAGGAAATAATACATTCTTTCCTTCCATTCTTCTCTTCCTTGAGATTACTTCTAAAGAAAGATAGGCTCTAATATGCCCTATATGCATACCAGCCCCTGATGGGTATGGATATTCAACTAAAGAATAATATTTTTCTTTATCACTAAAATCTACAGCTTTAAAGTAATCTCCTTTATACCAAATATCTTGCCATTTCTTTTCAATCTTTTGTTCATCAAAACTTGGGATAAATTCACTCATTTTATTTCCTCCATAAAAAAATCGCCCTAAAAAAGGACGAATAATCGCGGTACCACCTTAGTTCCGGAAAGTTTCCGGCGCTTTAACCCTTAACGCGGGGGACGAATTTCACTCACGAGTTGCATGAAATTAACTCCATAGACTAATTCAAATATTTCAGTTATCGATTTCCAGCAACCATCGACTCTCTTAAAACCTTAATACTCTACTAGTTCTACTTCCTTGTATTTACCAATATTATAGCATATATAATTATATTTACAAACAATTAATTAATCTTTGTCCAAGTCATCTAAATCATCTTCATCATCTATTTCTACTACATCTTTGTCATCAGGATTTTGTCGATGATTTTGTTGCATTGCCCTCAACGTCATTTGCATATATAAATGACGATTTAACGAAAACAGCGTACGATAGGCAACTAATGATAGGATAAAGAAGATAATCATATCAAATTGAAGCATATTAAAGAATGTAATCAATAGCACTACCGGTGTTACTGCAAATACAGTAAGTTTAAATAATTTTTTGTATTTTATAAACTTACGATATCTACTAAACATAATAGTTGATACCAACGTTACTCCTAGTATTAGTATTAGATTCATAATGAAATTTGATACTAAACTAGCAATTAAAAGTGTCGTGAGAACACTAGAAAAAGCAGCTGCTAAGGTAGTAAAACCATAATCAGCCGAAAAGATACTTAACGCTCCAACAAAAGATTTATTAAGATAAATTCCTACTGTATCATCTTGAACAACTAAGGCATTTAATTCCATATTCGGAATATCATCTACTGTTGCATCTTCGTTTATAAAATATACTCTAATTCCGTAAACAAAAAAAAGAGCATTAATGTCGTAATTTTCTCCATCACACACTATACTGTTATCTACTAAACTACAACCGGTTGTTTCATCATTAATTACTGGGTTTTCATATGATACATAGGTAATAGTATTGCCTATAGACATAAATAAAGCCATAACAATAAGATATAAAAGAACAAACCAACCAGATCTATTCACTTGTTTAACTAACCCTTTAGGGTTGAAAATACTATCTTGCAATATTTTAAACATCAGATCACCGTGAATAATTATATCATTTTTTCGTGTGTTTTTTTTGTTAATTGATTAAAAATTATATTATATTCTATGTTATAATCATTTTGGTGATTAAATGAATTATTTTACGAATGAAAAAAGTTATAATACGGTAAATGAATTTTATCGACATAAATTTAATACCAAGGTTTTTAAAATTGCTTTAAACGGTGGTTTTACTTGTCCTAACAGAGATGGTACGCTTTCAAATAAAGGCTGCATTTTTTGTTCGGAAAAAGGCTCAGGAGATTTTGCTGGTAATCCTGAAGAAAGCCTAGAAACTCAATTTAATAACATAAAATCAATGATGCAAAACAAATGGTCTACCGGAAAGTTTATTGCATACTTTCAAGCAAACACAAACACTTACGCTCCACTAGATAAAATTAAACCTTTATTTGAAACTGCACTTAGCTTAGACAAAGATGTTGTTGGTCTTAGTATTGCTACAAGACCAGATTGTTTAAGTGAAGATATTCTAGATTATTTAGAAGATATAAGTAAAAGAACTTATCTATCTGTAGAACTAGGCTTACAATCAATGCATGAGAAGTCTCTTAAGTTTATCAACAGAGGTCATGATGTAAATTGTTTTATTGATGGTGTAAAAGAATTAAGAAAAAGAAACATAAATGTAATTGTACATATCATTAACGGACTCCCTTTTGAAACAAAAAAAGAAATGTTAGAAACTGTAGAATTACTCAACACTTTAGATATTCAAGGGATTAAAATACATATGTTATTTATCCAAGAAAATACAGAATTAGCCTACTACTATTTAAACAATCCTTTTAAACTTTTTAGTTTAGAAGAGTATGTTGATATTGTAGTAGATCAAATAGAGTTGTTAAATGAGAATATTATTATTCATCGTTTAACTGGTGATGCACCCAGAAAAGAACTAATTGAACCTAAATGGTCTTTAAAGAAATTTGTAGTAACAAACGAAATTGACAAATTAATGAGACTAAGAAATAGTCATCAAGCTATGAGAGGGAAGAAATATGAATAAACTTGGACATCTGGCCGGAATATTATTTGCATTAATATTTGGCTTCTCTTTTATGTTTTCTAAAATTGTTTTAGAGTATGTAAGTCCTATGGGGTTAATTGCCTATCGATTTTTACTCGCTTTTATTGTTTTTGAAGTCTTAAGATTAACAAAAGTAGTTAAGATTCGATTTCAAAAGGAATTATTACTGCCGGTATTAATCGTAGCTGCATTCCAACCAATTTTATATTTCATTTTTGAAACATATGGTTTAGATAAAACTACTTCTTCTGAAGCGGGAATGATGATTGCTTTGATTCCTATCTTTGTAACCATTCTTTCTTCATTAGTTCTAAATGAAAAACCTTCGTATGGGCAGATTGTATTTATCTTTCTATCTTTTTCAGGCGTTGTGTTAATACAAGTACTTAACGGAGGAAATAGTGAAGGTTCAAGTGTTTTTGGTTTTGCTTTAATCCTTCTAGCTGTTATTTCTGCTGCACTATTTAATATCGCTTCTAGAAATGCTTCTAAAAAAGTTAAACCTTATGAATTAACATACTTTATGATGTTAGCTGGGGCCGTTGTTTTTAATCTAATTTACATTAGTCAATTAATATTTAACGGAGAACTTTCTGTATATATTAGTGGCATATCAAGTTTTAACGTTTTTGGTCCTATTTTGTATTTAGGTATTGTTGCTTCAATAGGTGGTTTCTTTTTAGTTAATTATGCTTTAAGTATCCTTCCGGCTCATGTATCAAGTATTTATGCTAATCTATCAACCGTAGTTGCCGTTATTGCAGGTTATGTATTCTTAAACGAAGCGCTAAGGTGGTATCACATCGTTGGTGGTGCTATGATTATTATTGGAGTATATGGAACTGCTAGAATAAATGCTTATAGGCAAAATAAAGCTGGTGAGCGCGTTGATTAATATTTCAAACCTTTCACACGAGCTCCTTATGGAATCTATCGATCCAAAAGTTGCAATAGATATGACTTGTGGAAACGGTCGAGACACCTTGTTCTTATCAAACATTGCTAAAAAAATTTACGCTTTTGATATTCAAGAACAAGCGATTAAAACTACATTCGAATTACTGCAAGAAAATAATGTTACTAATGTTCAACTAATCCAGGATTCTCATGATAAAATTGACCATTATGTTAGCGAGTTAGTTGATTTAGCTATTTACAACTTGGGTTATCTTCCAAACGGTGATAAATCAATTAAAACAAATGCGGACATCGTTCTTCAATCACTTGAAAAACTACTAGCACAGTTAAACCACTTAGCTATTGTAGTTCTAGTAATTTACCTACATGATTTAGAAGAAAGTAATAAAATTCAAGATTTTACAAAGAAGTTAGATAAAAATTATGATGTATTAGAATATAAGGTATTAAACAAAAAAAATAGTCCATATATCATTAAAATCACAAAAATATAAACAAAACAAGAGTTGAGACTCTTGACTTTTGCAGTTACAAACACAAGATAATATATTAAAAGAGTAATTTATGGCTAAATAGTTATAAAAAACTCT
>JAEIOE010000064.1 GCA_016342455.1 Mycoplasmatota bacterium
TCTATTGTATCAAATTATTCCTATTCTATCAATTGTTTTATGAATCTCATCAGTACTTTGCTTGAACACAGCTATTTCAATTATTAAATTCAGTTCTTTTTCTAATTATCTAAACCGTAATAAAGTTGTAGTTCCCCGTCTAAAACGAGCATATCGTTAACAGCTATATAGGACCCTTCAAACATTTCATTAAGCTTTTCTTTTTTAATAACGATTGTTCCGTCTGTAAATAATGCATCATCAAACACTCCAAAGAGTGTTTCTAAAATTTGATTATCTAACTCTACTTCACCAATATTCGCTTCAATAATGCTAAGAATCATATCCCCACTTGCATTCATGCTGACAGTGCTACTTAGATTAAACTGCATACTAAATGTTTCACTAACACCTGTTTTAGAGAGTGTCATTAATAAGTGGATTGATAAAACGTTATCATTCATTCTAACAAATAGGTTTGTGGAACTAAAGATATACTCAATCTCTTGTCCATCCACCTTAAAAGTGAAAGGAATCTCAAATTGAACATCATCGCCTAAAGTATAATCTATCAGTGAATTGATATTAGACTCAGACAGAACAATCTTAGGGTTAAAAGGATTCAAGCCGAAATTAATCATCGCACTGGCTGCTAAATCTGCCATAAATATTGCTTTATCAGCCGCTGTTCCCCAACTAACAAAGTTAGGTTCGTCGAAATCGCTAGTTAGTCTTCTAAATACACCAATATCTAGAGAAATATCAAATCCATCATCAGACACATCAAGGATTAATAAATCTTCTTGATAAATTACTTTAAGTAAAGCTGAAAATGTAGGATCTATCTCATATAGATAATTTGCGAGTTCCAACTCACCTACTGTGAAACTCATATCTTCAGAATCAAAAGTACCAAAAGCCAGATTCTCTGCGAAAATTTCATTGATGCTCTTTTGAGTGAGGGTAGTAATTATAAAATTAGATAATTTATATGCTGCCCTATTAGAAAGACTAATTTTACCTATATCAATATTATTAACTTTCAAGTAATATTGATTCCCTTCAGATAAAACAATATCAAAGATGATTTCTAATCCTGTTTGATAAATAACCTTCCCATTCGTTGTAACATAGTCTGCTCCAGCAGTGATAGTGATTTGGTCGTCTCCAATAGTTGTCCAAATACTTTTCAAGCCAATGTGTTCCCCAAAAACAGAGGTATAGTTATAGGCTAGTTCATCAGAAAAGTCATCATTAAGATATTTACTGTTTCCTTTTGATAATTTAGTTTGAATAACACGATTGATAAATGCTTCATCAATCGTCAAATAGATTATATCTTCATTACTATCAGTTATTAATGCTGTTAATTCTTGATTTAGTGAATTATAAAAATCGCTTTCCGATTGTTCTACGTATTGTTCAATTGGTGGGGTTGTCGCTTTTGACAAAAGAACTAAAGGAATAACAACCAGTACAGTAATAATTATTGTTAAAATAAGCAAAACTTTAAGTATTTTTTTCATTATCCAATTCATAGTTGTTATCTTCCTTATACATAATTATATTTTAATTCTTAATATAAATTATAACACAAAAAAAGCACTATCTATAGAAGACAGTACTTTACATAAAAAAATTTATATTCTATTAGCTTAAATGTTCAAATACAGCTTTATAGTTCGGATGATTTGTACCTTCTAAAACATACTCGACATAAGTCACTTTATTATTTTTGTCTAATACAATAACTGTTCTAGAAAGTAAACGGAATTCTTTTATCAACACACCGTAATCAGTAGCAAATGCTTCATCTCTATGAGCGCTCAAAGTAATGGCATTAGGTAATCCAGCATTCCCGCACCATCTTGCTTGCGCAAACGGTAAGTCATTACTTACTGTAATTACCACAACATCTTCTCTTTCTTTAAAATCAGCATTAAATCTTCTTGTTTGCGTATCACAAACACCAGTATCTAATGATGGAACGATATTTAGCACTTTAATTTTTCCATCATATTCTTTTAATGTCACAGTAGACATATCATTTTTTAATAAAGTAAAGTCTTTTGCTTGATCCCCAACTTCAACTCTTTTACCAAGTACTGTAATAGGGATACCTCCAAATGTAAATTTCATAATATTACCTCCTAATTTATTTACTATCTATATTTTATAATACTTTATATTAATAATAAAGCAATACACATTTAAATCGAAGATATGTATTCGTTTAATGCCCAAAAGCTACAACGATTCAAAATATAGATTTTGCTAAAATATCGCATTTATATGTATTATTAAGACTATAGATGAAATTCCACTATTCAAACAATTAAATAAGATTCATTCACTAACAATTATCAAATCAAGAGTTGTAGATTAATCAATATCATTAAAAATATCACAAAACTAAAAGTCCTCTTAGGCTGTATCAATTTTCTTGATACAGTTTAAAGGGTTTTATTGTATTATATGAAACTTTTTCTTTTAATATTACTAAAGTTTATTCATAACTTTTCTAGTTATCTTTTTCTTAAGTTTTTTGTAAAGAGTATATTCCTTGAAACCTTTTGGAAAATCTTCTACTTCCATAACAATCTCATATCCATGTTTTTTATAAAATCCAGCAGCTTGGAATTCAAATGTCGTTAAGTAAAGATTAGATATTTCTCTCTTAACAGCTTCCTTTTCCACGATATGCATTAGTTTAGATGCTATTTGATTACCTCGGTATTTTTGATCTACAAATAATCTGTTTATAAAAAGGTATTCGTATTGTATATTAGCAAAGATACCTCCAATAAACTTATCTCCTTCTAAAACAACATATTGAATATCTACTGTTTCAGTGGAAAACTCTAAATTATTACGGATTTTCTTTACTTCTTTTTTTAGTTTTTTATCATACTGATAAATTGGCTTTCTAGAAGATTTTGAATCAAAATCATTTTCAAAGTCAACTTCTTTTATTTTTAAATCTTTTTCAAAAAGAAAAACATTATCATTATTTTCAGGCATATTTTTTAATTTACCTTCTTGAATAAATCCTACTGTTTTAAAATCATTAGCTCTTTCTTCAATCATCGAACTAAATTGAATACCTTCCACTTTGTTAATATAGTATTTCTTTATATCGTTAATCAAGGCCACTAAAACATCAGTGTCCTTATAAAATATCTTCTTAATATGACACCAATCACTATTTTGTTTGGTGTGGCAAGCTCCTACTAATTCATCTTCATCAAAAATATAGAAGTGTCTCACATCTTTTTCTTTATAACCAGACTGGGTCTTATTATAGGCAGTTAGATTTTTTTTAATTTCCGCACTATATTCAAAATCTTCATCTTTAATAATTCTTATTCTACTCATCAAATCACTCATTTCTCTCATAAAAAAAACTCTGAAATTACATCCGAGTCCTTCTTATTATAACATATATAGTGTTTCATATCAATTTTCACACTAGTAGGTCTAATAAAGATTATTTATTTTTTAACATAATTTAATTAATTCTTAATCCAACTAAATTCAGCGTCTTTCCAAATTTCATATCCTTTTTTATCTGGATTCAAAATTATCTTTGGATTCACATCAAGTAAAAGTGTTTCTTTATTCTTTTGTGTGTAGTTATTCCAGTATACTAAATCTTTTGAATTTGGATTTGAGTTTTTTACAAAATTGATCCAATATCTATGTAGCATATTCGCTATTATTCTGGGGTTTTCTTGTTCATAAGCTAGTATTTGTGATAGTTCACATTCTAGATTGTTAAATGCAAACATAATTTCTAGACCATGAAAAGCGCCAATATTCATTTTTTTAGCAACAATCGTTTCGTAATCAAACCTATAAACGAAAGTGTCTGCTAGCTTTGAATTCTTATCTGATATTATTGTATTACCAGTTACAAAACTCATGTCTCTTCCTATATCTCTTAAAGCTTTTATACTTGGATAAGATTCATAGTTTCTTAAAACCTTAACCTTGTTCAATTTCGGATTAAGTTCGAACATTCTATCAATGTGTTTCTCATTTGAAGGTAACCAGGCTTCTGTCTCTTTCACAAAATTTGCTGCTTCGTCTTTGTTTGTTCCAATAAGCAATGGTAAAGACATTGCTTTATTCTGTTTAAAAGCATCTACTATTGTATTTGGTAGTAAATCAGAATCTATTACTGGGCCAAACGGCCATGATCCAGGCATTATATCTGTGAATTTTTGATTAATTTTTAAAGTTGCTTGTATTACATTTTCTTCTGATACATTACTAAGCCCTAATACATCATTTTTTTCTAAACCCATAATTTCCATTGCTTTCAATGCCCAAAACTTTGCGTTTTCTTTAGATAAGACACTTTCCACCACTGGACTTTGACATATTGCTTTATGGAATAGATTTTTTGCTAGAGGGGACGAAATTAAACTTAAAATACTAGTTGCTCCTGCAGATTCACCCATAACTGTAACATTACTTTTGTCACCACCAAAATACTTAATGTTCTCTTGAACCCATTTCAATGCTTCTATTTGATCTGATAATCCTATATTGCTATCGAAACTAAAATCACTTGAATTGAGAAAACTAAAATCCATAAATCCGAGAATACCTAAGCGATATTGGATAGAAACAAATACAATATCTCCATTCTTACAGAATTGTTCTCCATCAAACATTTTTACAGAGTTTTCACCTGACATAAAAGCTCCACCATGTATCCATACCAAAACTGCTTTCTTTTTCAGCCCGATTTTTGGTGCCCATATATTTAAATGTAAACAATCTTCGCTCATCTTGATTTGATTGGCAATTTTTAAGTTTCCTATTTGCGGTTGAATGGCCTTATTTTTAAAAGTTGTACAATCAATAATTTCACTGCTTATCGGCAAAGAAACCGCTCTTTTAAACCTGTTTTCGTTCACTGATGGAATAGCAAAAGGAACTCCTAAGAAAATATTCGTTCGTTCTTTGTAAATTCCAACTAATCTTCCAGTTTTTGTTGTAATTGTAATGTTTGTCATATCTTATTCACCAAAAATTGTGTACTCGTTATTAATACGAGTACACAATTACATCTTTCTTATGCTAAATGATTTTCAAATATGATACTATCATATTCATTTAGTAATTTTTCGCTTGCACTCTTTTCAACTACTGTCCAACAAGCTATTTTAGCGCCAAATAACTTATTTAGTTTCACTGCAAATTTAATATCTTGCCATCGATAACTAATGAAATGTGGTCTTCCAATATAGTTGTACAAAAGATGTGTTAACATAAATCTCTTCTTTTTTGAAAATTGTTTTGCTCGTTCTTTGCCTAAGGCAACCACGTAACATTGAATGCCCATGCTTAATTGACCTCTTAAAATGCTTGGTTGATGTTTTTTATACCAATGTAAGACATCTGGGTTAAAACTTTCAATTATGTACTTCCCACTATATTTTTCTAAAATGGGTCTTGCAAGAACACATAATTCTTCACATTCACAACCAGGTAATCCGGCTTTATACTCAACCAATAATGGTACTTCACCATTTATGAGTTTTAACACTTCTTCTAAGGTTGGTATTTTTTCATTTGAATCTAGAAGTGTTAACTCTTTTAATTCTTGAAGGGTAAGTTCATTTACACTTCTTGGATCATTGCACATTCTTTGAAGATCATCGTCATGAAATATAACAATCTCATTATCTTTTGTTTCTCTAATATCAAATTCAATACCATATTTTAGATCCAATGCTTTTTTAAAAGCTTTCATTGAATTTTCGGGGGTTTTTTCTTTATTATTATAAATACCTCTATGAGCAAATTTTACTTGTTCCATAATCATAGCAGTTTTCTTATTAGGTTTTTTAGGCGATATTAAATATAGACCTACTAATAAAAATATAATGATGATACAAGCTAGGGTAATCAATAATATTTTTAAAAACATGATTAGTCTTCTTCAGAGGCTTGCGCAAGTGCTTCTTCTAATACAGGTTTTACATCCCCGTGTTTAATTGTTAAAGCACATACAGCTCCTAAAGCAGAGAATACTGCTGCATAATAAGTTACTGATCCATAACCGAATCCAAGCGTTTCAATAAACACAGAAGCAAGTGTTGGCGTTACTATTTGCGCTAATGTGGCTGCGATATAGTAATACCCCATAAATCTTCCTGAATCTCTATCTTTTGCTAATTCCAAAACCATTGGTCCAACATTGACTGCAGTCATAGGGAACCCCATAGAGAATACTATAAACCAAATATATATAGTACTAACATTCGTAGCATTTACTGTAGATAATCCTAAAAAAGCTATTGTAAGAATAACTAAACCAATTAAAGCAGACTTTTTACGGCCTATTTTACTAGCTATAGCAGCTGCAGGGAATGTAAAGAATAATACCAATAGAATTCTAAGCAACAATGGTGTTGTCCAGCTTGCTTCTTGACCTAAATATTGTGTTAGATAATTAGAATAATGAGTTGAAAACGCATTGTATCCCATATACATTAAAACAACAACACCTAAGATAGCAAACAAACTTTTAAATTCTGGTTTTGATAGTTTTGTTACTTCATTATCTCCTGTTACTGTCTTTTTGTCACCGATACCAAGATCAGCAATTTCTTTTTGAACACTTGCAACAGTTTTATTTTCTCTAAATAAAGCTAAGAAAATAACGGTAGCGATTGCCATAGCAACAATAACAAAAGTAATTGTAATTGTTAAACCTCTTGTTAGTAATGCTTTACCTAGAAGAGCAAATGTAACACCAGCTAATCCACCTAAAAGATTTAGCATAGCATTTGCTTTCGTTCTTAAAGGTCTAATGAAACAGTCAGCTGTTAACGCTGTTGCAGGAGCTCTAAATAAACTCATACTAAATACAGCTACTAACAATCCTAGTAAGAACATAATAAATGCTCCGGTGCTCATTACATCTAAAGAATAAGTAAGTTGAAGACCATCTGCTAAGTTCATAGCTACTAAACCAAATATTCCTCCTATAGTTCCCCAAAGAATAAGTGGAGTTCTACGTCCCATTTTACCATTCATTTTATCTGATAACGCACCAAATAATGGTAAAAATATTAGGGCTACTACATTGTCAATTGACATGATAGCACTGTAACCCATAGTACTAATGTGGAAATGCCTTGTTAAAATTAGTGGAACGATGTAGTCATATGCTTGCCAAAAAATTGTAATCGCAAAAAATGGCAAACTTACAAGGGCTGCACGTCCCCAATTCATTTTTAACTTTTTCATAATTTTTCTCCTTCTATTTATATTTTTAATTCTTTAAGAACTTTAAATATCTATAATAATAAATTTATCACAATGTAAGCGTTTTATTTTACTTTGCACTTATAAATCTGATTTTGCACGTATAAATTAATATATTTTTAGAAATATAGAATATTAGATTTAATTACTCAAAATGTATGCTAAAATATCTTATATACTATGATGGGAGCTTGTATATGTTACATATTACTATCTGTGATGACTCAAAAGAGGAAATTGAAAATATCCTTAAATTATTAGAAGGATTCTCTTTTAAAAAAGAAGAAATATCTATAAATACATTCAATTCGTCAATGGATTTAATCAAATCCATTGAAAATGGTAAGATGTCCGATATATATCTACTTGATATAGTGATGCCAGGACTATCTGGTATTGATATAGGTACTATAATCAGACAAAAAAAAGGTGAGGCTTGCATCATCTTTTTTACCAATTCAACTGAATTTGCCTTAAATGCTTACAAAATATCTGCATTACAATATCTTTTGAAGCCTGTTGATAAATCTATTCTTTATGATGCATTACATAAAGCGATACATTTAATTGAGAAGGCAGATAAAATATTTGTTGTTGATACACCTCTTGGAAAGACACCGTTAAAATATAAAGAAATTATATATATAGAATATGTCAATCACGCAATGAATTTTTATACAAGAAATGGTGTAATAACAAGCAAGTCTATTCGCATTCCTTTTACTTCTGCTTTAGAAGAAATACTTGATAGTTCTCATTTTATTCTTCCACACAGAGCTTTTCTAGTTAACATGAAACACATAAAGGTTATGACTAAAAATACGTTCATAATGAGAAAATTAGTAGAAATACCTATTTCGAAAAATCGTTTTAAATATATTTCTAATCTATACTTTAACTACTTACTAAGCGAGGAGAACAAACATGTTTGATCCAGTTATCTTTAGACTTTTCATATCACAAGCTTTTTTGTGTTTTCTATTTATATCTATCACACCCATAAAAACTCCAAAGAAAAGAAATACAATCATTATCGTTATTGGAGCATTTATCATTACTTCCATAAACGCTCTAATCATCACTCAATTCGGTTTATTGGATTTTTATGCTCGTTACTATGTGTTAACCTTAATTTTGCCTTACATCGTTTTAATCTGGAACTTTGCGATACATAAAGGGCCAAAATTATTATTTGGCATATTAACCTGTGAAGTTTTTGGAAACGTAGCTATTGTCAACGGTTTATTGGCTTCTTATCTTCTATATGGATACGATAACCCTTTAGTTGATGGTTTAGTTAGAATGGCTACATTTTTAATGTTGATGCCTCTATTTCTAATGGTAGTAAAGCCAAAGTTTATAGAAATCGCTGAAACTTTAGACAAGGGTTGGTGGATTCTATGTTCTGTATTGGTAGCTTCCTATATTTTGACTTACTATGTTGGCTTTGTTCCTGAAAGTCTGTTAGCTCAACCAGAGAACTTTAAGCATGCCTACCTTTCTATTTTATTGTCTGGTTTAATTTACTTAGTTATTTTTAACTTCTTTCTGGTAACACAAGCCAAGTTTAATACTGAAAGAGATAAACAACTCTTATCCACTCAAGTAAACTCAATCGCAAATCAATCAGAAATGATTACATCTGCTCAAGAAAAAATAAAAATAATTCGCCATGATGTAAGACATCAGCTTCGAATTATTGAAGAACACATCAATGAAGGCAATCTATCAGAAGCAAATAAGTTTTTGAATCTTTGTAGAGATGAATTAGCGAATTCTACCACTAAAGTATATTGCGAAAATATCGCGATAAACGCCACTTTAAGTTATTATTTTGATTTAGCAGAAAGAAATAAAATTCGAGTGAAATCTAAAGTTGAAATACCGAAACTTATAAATATAAATAACGCAGAATTAGCTGTGGCATATGCTAATAGCTTAGAGAATGCTGTAAACGCGTGTATAAAAGAGCCAGATGAAAAAAAACGATTCATAAGTCTATCTAGTAGATACATTAAGAATCAAATCATAATTGATATGTCTAATGCCTGTTCTACAAAAATTAAATTTAATAAAAAGGGAATTCCCTACACAAATGAAAGAGGCCACGGTATCGGTATTATGAGTATTCTAGCGTTTTCTAAAAAATATGACTCTATCATTAAGTTTTCACAAGATATGGATGTTTTTCATTTTAAATTACTAATCAATTTATAAGCTATCGTCTTAATAAAAAGCAAATAGTCCTCAGCCTAAAACTGAGGACTATATTTAATTACTGTATTCGCTATTATATAAAAAACTTCTTTGCAGGGTTTTATTTCAAGGACTCTTATCCTTATTAATATAACACCAAATTAAGCAAAGCATTCAAAAATTATTTCAATATGATATAATAAATCGGGATATTTTACTGCCTAAATTGTATATATTAATGACAGACAGAAAGGAATGTATATTGATGACTACTAACAAAAATGATTCATTTAATGATATTCTAGAAAATCATTATAATGAAATCTTCCACTACGTTAATAAACAAGTTGTTAACATTGAAGATGCCAAAGATTTAACTCAAGATATATTTCTAAAAGTGTACGAAAAATATTCCAGTTTTAATCCAGAAAAATCTTCTATTAGAACCTGGTTATATAGAATTGCTCATAATGTTGTAATTAATAATTTTAAAAATGCTTATAACAAGTACAGGATAAATATTGATGATGAGATATTAGATTCTCTAAAAGATAATGATAACATCTTAGCAAAACTAGTTGAAAAAGAAAAAGTTGAAGATATCATTAATTTAATGAATAAACACCTAAATTCAAAGCATTTAAGAGTAATGTACTTATACTTTTTTAGTGAACTCAGTATAAAAGAAATTTCTGATCACTTAAACATTCCGAACAAAACTGTCAATAATATCATTACGCTTTCTATTAAGAAAATTCAATACAAATTGGAGGTTTTATATCATGGAAGATTTTAGGTTTAAAAGAAAAATTTCTGACGCTGATATTGATCAGTTTAAACAGTCAGAAATCAAAAATATTGTTTCTTATACAAAAGAAAAACCCTCTTATCCCAACAGAAAACTAAAATATGCTTTATCCTTTAGTTTATTAGCTATTCTTATATTATCAATTGGTATTACAATTTTAACAAATAAGGATAACAATTATTTAAACATTCAACAAGTAAGCGCAACAGAATATATAGTTGATGCTTCCTATAATGGAGAATATAACTTTAATCTATATTATACTTCTCACATCGTTTATGAAAATCCAATAGAGATTTATGACGAAACCTTTGGTTATAGACAACCTTACAGCTATGCATCTCAAGACGTTCAAGATACCTTTGATATTAATTTTAATATATTCATCATGAATAAGTACACATACTTTTTAGAAGCTAGTGTGAACGGTGAAAATACTTATATGGAAGTAGACTACTATCCTAGCTTTGGAACCATTAAATTTTTGGACAATTTAGAAATCGAAAATTTTGAAGAAGAGATGAACGCTATCTATAATTGGATTAATGCCTATCCACCAACGCTTACAGCGGCTAACGACTTCTCCGGATATATATATTCTCCTAATCCTTTAACTGATGATTTAGAAGACTCTAAAGGAAAAAGAAATTATGTTACTTATGTAGAAAATTACTATCAAAACGGAGATGATGATAATAGACCATTTAGTAGTATTGGTAGTATAATGCCAGCTTTTGTAGTAAATAATTTAGTTATCTTAAATACTGATAATACCATAGCTGACAACACTTATAGTATTGATTTGACAAATACACAACTAGCAAATTCTAAAAAGGATAATTACATAAATAATCAATTCAAATTCTATACCCTAGATGATGAATTACCATTTGGAGGTGGAGCTACGTTTTTAGGAGTTGGATCTGATACAGGTACTATTATTTTGAGAGATGGAATTCTAGATAACTCGCGATATGTTTCAGCATTCTGCTATATTGATAGTATTCAAGTTGATATCAATGACACTACTTATGTTGAAATATCCTATGAATTGCATGAAATTTATGGATCCGTTCAAAATAACATTACAATTGATACCATGACATATAATGATTATCTAATTATCCCTCCTTTTTCTGTTATAGATGAAACAGACCCTAGGATAGTAAGCTTGTTCAATAATATAAAAATATCATTTTACAATTCAGATTCTGTCTTACTTTATGAATTGGAATTTACTTTAAGATAGGTAATTGCTTTAGTACTTGACCAAACTATTTAACATTAATTGAATTTAGAACAAAAGTAACTGACGTTACTCTTTAAAAGATACTTAACTTGAAAACAAGTAAGTTCTCTTTGGCGTGTTCCAACCATTAGACCCTATCCTTTCGGCATTGGGCTTACATTTTCTTAATATGTTTAACGCTGCGTTTAAGTCAGCGTTAATGCTTATTCCATCTTTACTTACATAGAGTCCTCTTTTAGTGCGTTTTCCACTAAATGAGGTCTTTTCTTTTTGGTATTCTAAGTTATCTCCATCTATATAGGATGCGACTGATGTATATCCTGAGTTTGACAGTTGTGAGCTTGAAAACCCGATGACTTTGGCTTATTCAAGCCATAATCATCGGGTTATAATTATTTTATATTTGTTGCCATTTTTACTTTTTTTCTATATAATCTAATATTTTCTAAAGTATTATACTTGTTATTCATGCTCGCATTGTATTTTTTTTCAATTTCTTTAGCTGTGTTCAAGCAAAGTACTGATGAGATTCATAAAACAATTGATAGAATAGGAATAATTTGATACAATAGAG
>JAEIOE010000065.1 GCA_016342455.1 Mycoplasmatota bacterium
CATTATTCCAAACTTTGGAATAACACCTCTTTTTTCTTTTTATTTAGTTGAACCCCTATCCTTGACATTCAACCTTTGTTTATAAGTAATTTTCAGGCGATCACTGTACATAAATAACAAGTGAAAAATATATAAGTAATTCAATATATAAAAAGACCAACAATAAAGTTGGTCTTTTGCTTGTATAAATCTGCTGATTTTGTTGACTTCATTTCTTTTTAGCACATTATGTTTTTCTTATCGAGTAAAAGTAACATCTACTTGGAAAGTTACACTTGCTCCATTCTTAGTAATTTCTATTGTATATGTAGTATTTCTTCTATCTACTTCATCAGTAATTAAAATAGAAATTGTCACACCAAGTCCATCAACTGCTTCATTAGCTTTAGTAAGAAACGCAGTTTCTTTAATAGCAGTAGCGTTATTCAATCTCGATACCGTAACTGAGTTTGAATCAAAGTAGCTAAGAATCAATACTTGAGCCGCTGCTACATCAATGATATCTTGTACTGCATCAAGTCTAGCTTGAAGAGCTGTTTTTGCTGCACCACTTGTTAATGCAGTTACTAACACTTGTGCAGTATCTACATCTGCTTGCAAATTACTTCCTTCGGCAATAACTACAGATGCTGTTGCTAACTGAAGTGCTGCTAGTTCGGCTTCTAATGATGCTAATAACGCTTCATTAACTACTAATGCAAGTTGTGATGCTGTTAACGCATTATAGGCAGCTCTTGCTGCTTCTATTTCAGTTTGATCTGTTAGAAGTACTCCTCCAGAACTTGGTAAAGCTAAGATTAGATTATCTACAGCATTGGCTGCGAGAGAATCAATTGTATCTTGAACTGCATCAAGTCTATCTTGAAGATCTGTTTTATCTATACCATCTGGTAGTGCAGTTACTAAAACTTGTGCACTATCTAAATCTGCTTGTAAATTTGAAGCTTCTGCTATCACTACTGAAGCTTCAGCTTCCAATAAAACAATTTCAACTAACAAACTATCTAGTAATGCTTTTTCAGCCGTTAATGCTGCTTTTGCATCTACACTTAATAACTGATAAGCTGCTAAAGCTGCTTGAACTCCTGTTTTATTACTAGGAGAAACTGTTCCTACAGTTAAAGCTAAGACTACTGCGTGATCACTTTGGAAGTCAGCTACTTGTGTTGCTGTTGGAATTTGGTTGTTAATTTCTACTAATAAACTATCAAGTAATGCTTTTTCAGCTGTTAAGGCTGCTTTTGCTGCTGCACTTAATGAGTCATATGCTAATAAAGCCGCTTCTACCACCGCTTGATCACTTGGTGTTACTGTTTCCACAGTTAAGGCCAATGCTACAGCCTGATTAATTGGGAATGCTGTAATCTCATTTATGATAACTTGAACTGCATCTAGTCTCGCTTGAAGTGCTGTCTTTTCTGTTCCACTAGGTAGTGCAGTTACTAAAATTTGTGCTGCGTCTACATCTGCTTGTAAGTTTGAATTTTCTGCGATAACTACTGATGCTTCAGCCGCTACCATATCAACTTGTAAATTAATTTCTAGTAATAAACTATCTAATAATGCTTTTTCAGTAATCAATAAGGTTTGAGCATCTATACTTAATAAATCATAGGCAGCTATTGCCTGTTCTACTGTTGCTTTATCTGAAATTTCTACAGTTGCTTCAACTAATGATAATGCTCCCGCATAAACAGTTGTAAAAGTCGTTACTTCTAAAGTGCTTGATACAACATGTTCATAAATGGTAATGTCATCTAAGTTTATATAATCAGATGTTGTACTAATAACTGGCGTAAATCTAATATTTACAGCTTCGGTAATATTAACATCTATTACTGAATAGCTTAATGGAGTTGATGATATGACATCAATTAATAAATCAGATCCGCCCTCTTGTAGGGTTAGCCATACTCCTGGGTTTGAATCTAATTCATATTCAACTTTAAATTGATAACTTGTTCCATTACCGAAATTCAAGGCTCCATGATAAATAGTAATCTTATCAATACCATTGATGAATAAATCTTGCGATTCAAAATATGCTGTACTTCTTAATGCAAGTGATCTAGTGTCATTCCACACATCATAACTTGCATCATTTGATATCCAAACATCATTTGCATACCATGTTCTACCATTAATCACAACTGTTCCTGTTAATCCTGAATCATATACTTGTGCTTCAAAGTTTATAAATTCACTATTTTCTAGTGCTATTATTTCATTAAATAAACTAATCAATAACGATTCTTCTACTAGCAACTCAGCTTTTGCGGCTTCGCTTAATAGACCGTAGGCAGTTAGAGCTGCTTCTACAGCTGTTTTATCACTGATTGTTACAGTTTCTAAAGTTAATGCTAAGACTGCTGCATGATCAATTGGGAATGAAGCTATCTCATCTATGATGTCTTGAACAGCATCAACTCTAGTTTGAAGAATTGATTTTTCAGTGCCGCTTGGTAGTGCATCAATTAGTATTTGTGCTCCATCTACATCTCTTTGTAAGTTAGAATTTTCCGCGATAACTACAGCTGCTTCTGCTGCTGCATAATCTTCTTGCAAATTAATTTCTACTAATAAACTATCTAATAATGCTTTTTCAGTAGTCAATAAAGCTTTTGCATCTACGGTTAATAATTCATATGCTGCTAAAGCTGATTGAACTCCAGCTTTATTACTTATTGTTACAGTTTCCACAGTTAAGGCCAAGACCACTGCGTGATTGCTTTGGAATTGAGCTACTTGTGTTGCTGTTGGAATTTGGCTATTAATTTCTGCTGATAAACTATCTAGCAATGCTTTTTCAGTTGAAAATACTGCTTTTGCATCTACTGTTAATAATTCATATGCTGCTAAAGCTGCATCCACAACTGCTTGATCACTTGATGTTACTGTTCCCACAGTTAAAGCCAATGCTACAGCGTGATTGACTGGGAAGGCTGCTATATCATTTATAGTAAGTTGTACTAGATCTAATCTAGTTTGTAGTGCTGTCTTCTCTGTTCCATTTGGTAGTGCATTTACTAATATTTGCGCTTCGTCTAAATCTGCCTGTAAGTTTGAATTTTCTGCGATAACCACAGATGCTTCTGCTGCTATATAGTCTTCTTCTAGATTAATTACTACTAATATACTGTCTAGTAAAGTTTTTTCTGTTGTTAATGCAGTTTGTGCCTCTATGCTTAATAAATCATAAGCAGCTATTGCTTGTTCTACCGTTGCTTTATCAGAAATTTCTACCGTTGCTTCTGTTAATGCTAAAGCTCCAGCATAAATAGTTGTATATGTTGACACTTCTAGAGCGCTTGATACAACGTGTTGATAGATGGTAATATCATCTAAATTTATATAATCAGATGTTGTACTAATAACTGGTGTAAATCTAATATTTACAGCTTCAGTAATATTAACCGCTATTTCTGTATATGTTAATGGAGTTGCAGATATTACATCAATTAATAAGTCAGAGCCACCATCTTGTAAGGTCAACCACACACCTGAATTTGAATCTAGTTCATATTCTACTTTAAATTGGTAACTTGTTCCATTATCAAAATTCAAAGCACCGTGATAAATAGTAATCTTATCAATACCATTGATGAATAAATCTTGTGATTCAAAATATGCAGTACTTCTTAATGCAAGTGATCTGGTATCATTCCATACATCATAACTTGAGTCATTTGAAATATATACATCATTTGCATACCATGTTCTATTATTAATAACAACTGTTCCTGTTAATCCTGAATCATATGCTTGTGCTTCAAAATCTAAAAACTCACTATTTTCAAGCGCAATGATTTGATTAAACAGGCTGATCAGTAATGCTTCTTCTACTAATAATTCCGCTTTTGCGTCTTCACTTAATAGACCATATCCAGTTAAAGCTGCTTCTACATCTGCTTTATCACTAATTGTTACAGTTTCTTCTGTTAATGCTAATACTACTGCATGATCACTTCTAAAGGCAGCTACTTCTAAGGCTGTACCTGCAAAATCCCATTCACCAATCGGAATGGATACATGTTCGTTAGCTAGATTATTATCCCAATAAGCAAATCCAATGCTAAAACTGCTAATTATTGTAATTAGCAATATAATAGCAAAGATGAAGTTTTTGGTTGGAACAAATTTTTTCATAATATGCCTTTTTCTGTGTTCTTAAAATTATTATTACTTAAATATTATAACATATTATAATTTAAATGATAAGAAATAAATGGTATCATGCTTTTTCTTTTTCTTTATTACAGATAAATTGGTTGTATTTATCTGTAACTATTTCTTATTAGCTTTGTATTATAATATATAATACACTCTAGTAATAATCATACTAGAAGATTATTAGATCAAATCTATACAAATGGTTTTATCATTGCTTTTACTTGGTAGACTTTATATAAAAGATAAAATGTTTTAAGAAAAAATACAGATCAAAACATCTGTATTTTTCTGTAAACAACATAGCTCGTTGCCATATTTAATTTTTTTGTATCACTTTACAATAGATATAAAAATCACATCACTCCAATCTTTGACTTTTGTCCTTCATTCACTAATTTTATCAATGATAGATTATATGTGACATTTCTACTGATAAAGCGAGTCTTTATAAAACAAAAAAGACACCAACTTTGTTTCCGTGGCACACATATATGAATGATAGCAAGGCAACTGGCAATCCCAGAGGGACCCTATAGTTTTCTGTCGCCGGATTGCTCCGGGTTTAGCTTTATCAAACCAACACTCATACTGTGTAAAAACAGTTGAGTTTGTCTTTGATGTTTCTAATATACCATTTATAATAGTATTATTCAATATGATACTAGATAATCAATATTTATTATGTAAGCTTTGTAGTTATGGAGAATCATTTCTTCATACATGTTTTTATTTTTTCGTAATAAAAAAGGATATCACAAGATATCCTTTTACTTGTTTTGATAGATTACTTCTGATGCATTTAAGTACTTTGAAAAATTGTTGAGTTCTTTCTCTAATGCTTTTTCTAATACTTTCGTTTTCTTTACTGAATCCTCAAACCAGACATTCTTTACAACTAATGCTCGGTTAATCCTGTGGTTTTCAAACTCTATTCTACCAACAAATTCTGAACCGTATAGAATCGGTAAGACATAATAGCCATAGATTCTTTTACTAGCAGGAACATATACTTCCCATTTATAGTCAAAATTGAAAATCAGTTTTAATAAATCTCGGTCCCAGTTGATACTATCGAGAGGAGCAATAAAACTAATCTTTTTAGATAGTTCAACTGGATTATCTATAAACTCTTTAATTGCATAGAATGGTTCTTTTATGTCTTCCACAAGTATTTTAACAATATATTCTTCCTCTAATAGTTTTTTTAGATATTTAGTTCTTATGCTTTTTTTGGAAATATGCAAGCCTTGCCAAGCAATACCTCTATTCCAAAAGAATCCCAAGGTTTTTATTCTTCTTTTTAAATACCAATAGATAAAATCAGATTCTTCCATATACTCATCAACATAATCAAATACTCGTTCTGTCAGCTCAAATTGTTTTTGAGCCTTTGTTTTATTATACACAACGATTTGTCCTGTATTGAATAAGTAATCCAATGTAATAGAAGACATCTTTCCGTTTTTCCATCTTGAATCAATATTTATCTCTCTAGAATATAATGGACCTTTCGTCTTTATTAGTTCTTTAATTTCTTCTTGATAGTCAAGAGCTTCTTGAATATCATGATGAACAAAAGAAGCTAAAGATGCAGACTGTCTCTCTTTTCTAATTAAAGCAAGTTTAGGAAAGTCTTTCGCCTTAAATATAGACATCTGCTTATCCCATCCATCTACTAAGAATCTCTCATTATATAAAGCGTGATGAAGATATTCTTTTTTATAGCCTATGATTCTTGATTGTAAAACTAAATCTGAATTTCTTCCCACACAATCTAAAGGATCATATTGAATCGTTTCTAAACGATCAAAGATAAATTTGATTGCATCATATGATTTCAATGGCTTTTTAAGATTAATCATCTGATATTTCACAACATATTCTCTAGCTTGTTTTTTTGACCAAAACATTGGCTTCATAGATGCCTCCTAGCTATTTAATTACTACCCTATCCCTACCATTTTCTTTTGCTTTATACATATATTCATCCGCTCTAGCTATCAATGATTCTATTGGTTCTTCTGGAATATACAAACTACCACCAATAGAAATGGTTACAGATAAGTCTTCACCGTTATCAAGAGTTAAGAATGAATTCTTACATATAATTCTCAATCTCTCTGCTACATCTGCCAATATGTCTACAGATACATCCTTAATCACCGCAATAAATTCTTCACCGCCCCACCTTCCTAAAACATCAGTTGGTCGAAGAGCTAGTTTTAAGGTTTTAGCTATTATTTTTAGTATTTTATCCCCAATAATGTGGCCATATGTATCGTTGACTTTTTTAAAATGATCAATATCAAAAAATAATAATCCAAAAGGCGAATTAAATTCTTTATTTTGTAATACCGCATTGTTTAAATAAAAGTCTAGATACCTTCTATTGTATATTGAAGTCAATGAATCAATGTCCAATATTTTTTTAAGTTTAACAATCTCTTCATGTTTAACTGCTCTATGACTTGCATCAGTAAAAGCTTCAACAACAGCAATTAGATTGTTATTATCATCATACATTGGGATACTTTTTACACTTACTGGAACTCTATGTCCGTCTTTATGATGCAAAAAAACTTCTGCTTCATTAATCTCTCCTGTTTCTAAAGTACCTTGTAAAGGACAACCGCTAAAACATAATTGTTTTCCTGTACTATCAACGTGCTGAAGTATATTATCATAACAGAAAGAATTTATGACTTCTTCTGCTTTATAACCAGTTATTTTTTCGCTACCAGAATTCCAAAACAATATTTTTCTATTTTTATCAACAACATAGATCCCTTCATATAAATTAGTCATAAACAAATCTTTATCAAATTTAAACATTTATTTTACTATAACCAAACCTATAGAAACCATAGATTTAATTAATCCCCTTTCTAAATTACTAGGTCTATATATTATATCATTTGTTAACACAAATTTTATATCTTCTAAGTTAATTAATAATTAATGGAATACAAATATACCAAGAAGCTTGTTTACCCAATTTAATTTCTACAAAAGATTCAAAGTATTTATTTAATTCATTCTTCACATTTTTGATAAAATTGAAATAGTCTCCACGTTCAATTTTTTCGATAATATTAGTAAAAAATGCGCTTTTATCATTATAGTCATATAAGATAACATAATGTCTTGATACTCTACTCATTTCTGCATATAATTTTTTTCTTTCAACTAACTTCATTCCATGAGCAACATAGGAAGCTACTGATAAGTCAAAGTTCTTATCTTCAAAAGGTAACGAATTAGTCGAACTAGCGTTTATGAAATTTATCGCTGTATTCTCTTTCTTTTTAGCTCCAATTTTCAACATTTTCTTTGCAGGATCTACACCAGTAACTGAAACTCCTAATTTATTAAGCGCTGAACATAACGCGCCCGTTCCACAGCCGACATCAATAATACTATGATATTTGGAAACATCTACGTGTTCACTTAAAAGGATTAAATCACGAGAATAGTTTTTATTTTGTCTTTTATAAAACAATCCATAAATTGGTGCAATAAAGTTAAATATAAAAATACTTCTTGATCTTTTAGCCATTATTGTAACTCCTTTGTAACTTATTCGTATTATATCATAGATTTTTATCAAACTTGTTGTTTAGGTCTTAAATATAAAAAGCCTTAATTCTTTACAAGAAATCAGGCTTATTAGATAAATTATTTTGTTAAGAATGCCTTATAAGCGATATATGCCTCATAGACATCTGCTTTTGAAACTATTTCCATTGGTGCATGCATATTTAATACTGCAACACCAGCATCTAATACATTCATATTATACTTGCCAAGAATATAAGCAATAGTTCCGCCGCCGCCTTGATCAACTTTACCAAGTTCGCTTGTTTGATAATGAATATTATTTGAATCCATAATATTTCTTACCCAAGCAACATATTCAGGTTCTGAATCATTACTTCCACTTTTACCTTTTGAACCTGTATATTTATTAAATACGATACCATGTCCAAATCTTGCGTTGTTCTTTTTATCGCTAACGCTATCATATAATGGATCTAACGCTGCAGAAACATCACTAGATAACATTTTAGAACAAGTCATTGCATGTTTTAAATCAAGATAACTTGTTTTACCATTAAGTGATAATAATTCTGCTATTGTATTTTCAAAGAATAAAGAATGTGCTCCTGTAGCTCCAACGCTACCTATCTCCTCTTTATCAACTAAAATACAGCAAGATGTATATTCAGGTGTTTCAATATCAAGTATAGCTTTTAATGAAGTATAACTACAAACTCTATCATCATGTCCGTATCCAGCAATCATAGATCGGTCAATCCCAAAGTCTCTAGCCTTACCAGCTGGTACAACTTCTAATTCTGAAGAAACAAAATCTTCTTCTTCTATGTCATACTTTTCTTTTAGCAATTTTAAGACATTAGCCTTCACTGCGTCTTTTTCTGTATCTTCTAAAGGAATACTACCGATTGTTATATCTAAGTTTTCACCTTCAATTACTACATTAGCTGTTTTCTTTAATTGATCAGCTGACAAATGTACTAATAAATCAGAAATACCGATAACTGGATCGTTATCATCTTCACCAATATTAACAACTTCCGTAGTACCATCTTTCTTACAGATAACTCCATGAATCGCCAAAGGAATCGTCACCCATTGGTATTTCTTTATTCCGCCATAATAATGTGTATCAAGAAGCGCAAACTCCTCTTTTTCATATAATGGATTTTGTTTGACATCAAGTCTTGGTGAATCAATGTGAGCGCCAAGAATTCTAATACCTTCTGTCAACGGTTTTTTCCCGATTAAAAACAAAGCGATGTTCTTATTTTTATTTGTTACATATACTTTATCTCCTGGCTTTAAAGATTTAACTTTGTTTAAATCTACATATCCATGTTTCAATGCGATAACTTCAGATTCTTTAACACAAAGTCGTTCTGTTTTACCTTTTGAAATATAATCTTTATATCCTTCACAAAACCCAACAATTTCAGTGTTCTTTTCAGGAGTCATACTCTTCCAAATGTTTTTTCTGTACATATCTTTCTCCTTTTATATTATTTAAAGTTATTATATCATTATTCCTGTGTTTTTTAAATACTTGATATTGACACTTATACTACAAAAATATACTAAGCTATATCTATATAAACATCAAAGCTACCCCTATGAATGCAATGATACTACCGATTATTTCTTTTAGTGATACCTTTTCTTTAAATAAAATGATAGAAAACGGAATAATTAATATAACGTTTATTTGAGAAATGGTAGTAGCTACTCCAATTTGAGTGTATTTCATCGCTAATAATTGAGATGAAACGCCTAAGAAAGGTCCAAATATTGATCCTAAGGTAATGAATATCATTGCCTTTTTATTAAGTACTGCTTTTTTAATGTTCGGCCATCCCTTTTTAATTGATATAAAAATAAAGAAACCGATAATAGCAGCTATTATTCTTATTTGAGTTGCAGCAAAAGCGTTATAATCTCCCATTCCTACTTTTGAGAATATCAATCCAACTGACTGTCCTACAGCACCAATCAATGCAAATATAATACCTCTAATAATATGTTTATGGAATACTTTTTCTTTTTGTTTCTTAACAATGATTACAAATATAATAGCTGACATAGTAATAGTCATACCTATCAAGTCTTTAGTTCCTAAGGTTTCATTTAAAAATATATAACTTAGAAGGGCCGTTAGTGGTGGTGCGATAGACATTATCAGTAATGAGATTCTACCACCTACATCAACAAATGATTGAAAGAGAAACAAATCCCCTATCACTAAGCCTATTAAGCCACTAATCATTAAAAATGTCCAGGCGTGAGAATCAATATTAACAGGGATAAAAGTACCGTTTATTATGGTAAGCGTTAATCCTAAAGCTAGAAATCCAATAATTAATCTAATAAAGTTAACCGATATAGACCCTACTTTTTTACCAGCATATTCGAAACTAATAACAGTAATTGTCCAACATAATGCAGTTCCTAATGAGATTAGTTCTCCTAAATATGGCATAAATACGCTCCTAATATAATCTTTATAAAAGACTAAATTATTTCTCTCCAAAAAGTTTTTAGATATATTATATCATGAATTTCAGTATATCATGATGGCTAATATTAAGTATTGCTAATATTACCATTATTAGACACTCTATTACATTAAAAAAAACCTAGAATTGATGTACAGTGTTATTTAAACCGCTCAATTCTAAGGTTTTTTATTTATATTAGATAGTTTTAAACTATAGGTTTATAAAAAGCAAATTCATTGAGATAAAATATAATCGACATTCCCAGAATTAATACAACAAGTAACAACCCATTGAAGGTATTTAAGTTCTTAGTCAAGTGATAGCCCGTCTGATTAAAATGTTTCATAAAAATACCAAAATAGGCCCAAACAAAAACCATTATGTAAAACACATTTCTTGATAGAATTAAAATTAGTAATCCTAAAACAACTCCGACAATCATAATAATTACATACCAAAGGGTTTCGTTGTTTTGGAACATAGGAATATTAGCTTTAACCAACAGAATGGTTATATTTGCAATTAAGGCAATACTAACCCAACCTGTATAGATACTAAAAGCGACTTTCGTTAAATAATCTAAATCCTTCAAATAGAAGGTAATGATAGATAGCCCGACTAGAAAAACAACCATAATAATAGTCGACAATAAAATCTTGTCATAATGCCAACAGAACAACCAAGCAATATTAGTTATGCTTGTAATTAAAAACAAGATAATGAAAAGCATAGAGTAGTTTTCAAAGAAAGTATCATTACTTGATAAAATGATTTTAACTACTACTATCCCTAACAATACATATATAATACCCCATATAGAAAAAGAAAAACCGGATGGGGTAAATAATGCAGGGTAATCATCTGATATTTGTCCCGTATTTCTATTATTCAGCGGTAATGAATTAGCTAGAAAATTAAAGAAAATCATTCCCCCATAAAACAATAAAACAAATAATTTGAATATCCACTCTTTCATAATAATGCCTCCAGCACAGTATGTCATAATTAAATATATTATAACATAGTACACTTTGTTTTTTTATCCAGAAGACGTATCTTTGTCTCGTTATTTTTACCGCATTCTTTATCTTATAAAAAAATGAAAAACAAGTTTTTCAACGAAAGAGCCTGGGGCTCTTTTTTGATTAGCTATTTTTTGATACAAT
>JAEIOE010000005.1 GCA_016342455.1 Mycoplasmatota bacterium
TACATTTATAAAATCAACTAAACTTCCATTATTGGTCGTTTAGTTGATTTTATTATATTCAAAGTGTCAAACTTGGGATAATGGTTAAGGATACAAGTTCTTTTGAATGCTTATGAATTAATTTTTTATAATAACGAGATAATGATTTTAAATCATTCATGTGGTATGATTGTAATGGATAGGATTGGTAGGTTACTGAGTTTAGTATTAATGATAGTAGTTTTGCATCTGCTTTATCTGTTTTAGTTTTTCTTAGAGTAAGGCTTGTAGCGAACCTTTTAACTAAGTAGGGATTAAATTCCATAAAAGAATAACCGTTATTATTAAGAAACTGTTTAAGGTTTTTTCCATAATGACCAGTAGCTTCTAATCCTATCTTTATTTCACCCGGTTTATCAAGGCATGAGAGTGCTTCTCGAAGTACTTGAAATCCGATAGAATTATTTTGGAACGTAAAAGCATCTTTTATGATTTCTCCTGCTTCAGTAGCGATGAAACAGTCGTGTTTGTATTTAGAAATATCAATACCAACTAAATACATAGTAGCACCTCCTAAATATTGATTTAAGCACTGTGGTTCACACACAAATTTTATCCAATGTATTCACGTGAATGAAAGGTCAAAGCCTTAACTAACTAATTGCCAATTATAAATAAAACTGTGGTTTGAGTCATTACCAACTGCTTAAAAGCATAGACAAGAACAGACAAATCCACAGTACTTATATAGTTATTATATTACTATTACTCTTGGTCATTCAAGAAGCCATAATTAACCCTATAGTTTTTATAGTCTTAATTATACGTAACAAGACAACTGATAACGCAGTTATTGAATCGCTTAATGGTTGGATTAAATCAGACCTAAAAAAGAACTTAAGAATTCAAGACTTCCAAGATCCTTGGACAGCTATTGAAGTATATGTAAATTACTTCAATAACAACAGACCATCTTGGAAGTTAGATTACTTAAGTCCTGTAGAATATAGAACAATCAATAATATTAAATAAATAACATATACCATGTATACATCAAGATAAACATTTGATATAATGTATTTAGTTATGATATGTAGATATCCTCTTTTTTATAACCTAGAGGGGGGATATGTGTCCTACTTTTTCATAGCAGTGCAAAAAAACAAAGAGATAAAATACCTACAGATAAAGCAAAAGATACTGTGGAAGATTTGAAACATCAAATCTTCTTATTGAAAATAGAAATAGAACGTTTGAAAAGAGGATATTCAGAGAAAGATGTGAAATATATAAAAAAAAACTAATCAAACAATATGAGTATCAAATCATAGACAGATTCAAAACGAAGTTTTATGTAAAAGACCTATGTAAATATCTAGGGATACATAGATCAGGATATTATAGATACCTAAAACGAAAAACCTATTTAACACATCAAGAACAAACAAAGAATCACCTGAAGATGTTAATTAAGAATTATCATGAGATATATCCAACAAAAGGATATCGAGCAATCAGAAAAGACATCAGAGATGAAACGGGATGGGTAGTTAGTTATTACTTAATGTATCGATGCTTTAGAGAGATGGGAATCTATTCTAAAGCTAGAAGAAAGGCCTTTAGAAGGCCAAAACATCAATCTGACAAGTTTCCTAACCTAGTAAATAATAACTGGCATACACAAAGGCCTTTTGAGATTGTATGTAGTGATACAACAATGTTAGTTATTAATGGCAAAAAATATGATTGGAACTTTCATATAGACGTCTTTAATAACGAAATGGTCGGTTGGGACCTAGCTTCCTACAAACATGGTATGGGAGTCATGAATCATCTTAACTCGCTGAAAGATTTCTTGAGAATAAAGGAGGAAAGAGGATATGGTGATTTAAACACAGTATTACATAGTGACCAAGGAATTATATATGCATCAAAGAAGTTTGAACAAATACATAAAAATTATCCAATCACAAGAAGCATGTCAAGAGTAGCTACACCAACTGATAATGCAGTTATTGAATCACTTAATGGATGGATTAAATCGGACTTAAAAAAGAACTTAAGAATCCAAGACTTCCAAGATCCATGGACAGCTATTGAAGTATACGTAAATTACTTCAATAACCATAGACCATCTTGGAAGTTAGATTACTTAAGTCCTGTAGAATATAGAACTATAAACGGAATCAAATAAATACCTAATAGCTTATATACAACAAGATAAACATTTGATATAATATATTTAGTTATGATATGTAGATATCCTCTTTTTTATAACCTAGAGGGGGGATATGTGTCCTGCTTTTTCGTAGCAGAGCATTCACAGCCAAAATGGAAACCATTTATATATATATTCTTTGAAATTGGATTTACTGGAGGAACATCCCAGTTAATCAAATTATTAAAAAAACAAGCTCAAAAACCAAAGTTTATTTCAATTTCGGTTTCGATTTCAGGATTTATGATATGGGCATACAAGAAAAAGTTTAAGTCACCAATGGATTATGAAGGACCATTTAGTACTGTTACATTGAATGTTGCTAACGTTAGAACCTATTGGTCTACTTCAGATAAGTGTAAAGTGGTTGGAGGCGGATATAATTTCGTTCCTTCATACGGCTTATCTGGATCACAGAGTATGTATTTTTTGAACTCTCGTTCAAGGAAAATGTTGGAAGCTTTAGCTGAAGTTTTGGATATTGATTTAGAAAATCCACTGTAGAAAGAAGGTTGCTCATGGACTATGAAATAATTTACAAAGCAGACAAGTTTCCATTACATATATCTTATTTTGTTGGATTATTGTTTATAATAGGAGGAATATTTATATTCATACAAGTTAAAAACAAAGTTGAGGGTTATAAAATGGGAGTTGCTATATTAGTTTCTCTTGTAGGTATTCTCTTAACGGTATACCAATTTAGCACATATATATATGATTATAAGAATATTTGGAAACCATATCAGGAAGATCAAGTGTTAGTCATTGAGGGATACCCAAACAGTCTAATACTGGAAGAATCAACAAATGGTATTGACACATTTTATATAGATGGAGAATTTTTCTGGATAGGAAGTGATTCAATGCCAGGATTACAGAAACAGGCCTGTGAAGGTGGTCCAATTACATCAAACGACCAGTTATTACGGATAACCTATGTAACTCATGAAAACGTCAATTACATAATGATTGTTGAGGTGAAATCTTAGTTTGATTCATGTTAATCCTCATGTTCATTGAGGAAACCCAGGCACAATAGGTAATGATGTTAGAACATTATTGGAAGCAATTAAACACCTATTTGGTTTATAAGGAGATGTAATTATGAATGAATACAACTATGAAGACTTCAAAAAAGATATAATTGAGTCAGGTTTAGAAACAATGTTTATATATAATGAAAAGAAATATTCTTTGTCGATTGAACCTGACAAATCTAAACTGTTTTGCAAGAAAAAGATTAAACCTCAATGGGTTTTATATAATGAGACAGATAATTTTGAAGTAATTAAAGCACATCAAATACTAATATGTGATGAGATTATTTTAGAAGGACATAAACTTCAGGATATCTGGGGGGAAGTTCAAATTATTTAATTATACTTCTATATAGTTTTAGTCAATAGAGGATTTGTTCATTCCATATGTAAAAAAATCTCGAGGATATTGATTTAACTCGAGATTTTTTATATTATACTTCATTAAATGATGTATATATAGGTTGAAATATAGCAATCGAATTATATATAGAAATATACATAAATGAAAGCAACATTGTAAAGACAAGAGCAAAACATTGTAAAGTTTACACTGAAAAAGTGATAAACATTGTTAAGACAACACAAATTTCTGTTAGAGTGGGGTAAAAAAATGAATAGAGAAGAAATTGAAGATTTAATAGTAAAGTTAGACTGGTATGGTCCAGTTGATATACAGGATTATGCAATTCAAAAATTAATTAAGATTGATTATAGTCAATGGTATCTTATCTTACCTAAAAGAATTTACCCTAAAAAACTTTGGGAAAATGCTGCAAAAGTATTGAAGGGTAAAAAGAATAAGGAAATTAAGAGTATGACTTTAGACATGTTTCATTGGTTAAAGGACTTAAACTGGCCTGGAGTAGAAATTATCATAGAAATATTACAAAAATTACCGATTAAAGAATTAAAGATATTTGTTTCAAAAGCAATATTGATTGCAGATATTACAGGTGATGATGAATGGAAAGAGAATATATACAATGTCTTTGGAGAAGTGTTTTGTACACAAGACGATTAAGCATTTTTCTTTCTTCAATGAATAATATTTTGAGTTAGTTTTTATAAATAAAGTTATATTGATAATTGGATTTCACTGATAGGGTTCAACTAAATAGAAAAAAGCATTACTCCTAAAAACAATTATTTAAAAGGAGTAATGCTTTTTTAGATATTAGTAACAATAATAATATTGGTACTAACTGAGATTAGGGTTAGGTGGAGCATAAACACAGGTTATACATTTTATCAAATGCGTAAAAGATCGCAACTTATACGTGACAAGGTAATAAAAAAGTGATCTTTAAGCTTGTTAATGTATAAAAAAGAGCGCAACATGTTAAAGACAAGAGTGAAACATTGAATATTTTATGCTAAAATAGTGATAAACATTGTAAAGACAACACAATAACTAACTAAGTTTATTCCAAATGGAGTAGACTTTTTTGCTTGTATTCTATTGTATGACAATTATATTATATTAGCATATCAACTAATAATTGAATTAACACAATATTTCATTAAAATGAATAGTGGCATTGACATTTCATTTATAATTTGCTACTATGAAATTAAGAAGTATCAAAATATAGCGAATATAAAGGAGATTACAATGAAAAAATGCTAGTAGCTTTAATGTCTATTTTTTTTGTATTTCTTGTAGGATGCGATTCTAGTACAACAATTTATACAGGAACAATTGAAATTGGTTAAAGTGGAGGAGGAGGAGGAGGAGGAGGAGTGGCTACATGGCCAGGCAAGGTTGTTTTTACAGTACCCAATCCTGTTTTAGATGAAGAGGAATCAACGAATATTCTATTTGGTATGTCATGATTATGATCCAGGGCAATACTATTTATGGTACGAAACACATTCTAAAGCTGTATTTGTTTCACCATCTCCATCAAACCATTTTCGAGATATAGATGAATACACTATACTATATGAAGAAGATATTGAAGATTTCGTTACTGATGAATATCTTGTTAGTGGCAATACAAAAAGTTTATTTGGTGTAATAGAGTTTAATAAATCATTTGAACTATCCATATCTTCTAGTGATATACCATATGAGCATGGAAAATTGAATTTTGTTTTATGTAGAGGATTTTTTTATGAAGATATGGAAGAAAATCTTGCGACAGTACATAAGACTATTTATTTTACAAATACTAATGGCAACTTAGTCTTTTACGAATAAAAATAAAAAGGAGAAACTATTAATGAAGAAATTGTTTGTTGTTTTATGTTTATCAATGTTTTTAGCGACAATAACAACTGTAGGATATCCATTACTTGATCAATCAGATACTATATCAAAAATAATATTTAATGATAGTAGTGAATCTAAATATGAAAGTGAAAATATATCAAATAAAGATGCATTTACAGAAGAAAGATACACTGTGGTACATGTTCTGATGAGTTATGATCAGTATGAACCATTAGATAATAGTATGATTACAGATTCAAAAGTCGACGATTTAGTTAAATTAAATAGAGAAAAGGGCAAAGAGTATCATCAGTCAAAGAATCGAGAACTTTCATTAAAATTAGGGCTTGATGAAGAAAAAGATTTTTATTCAAGTATGTACACACCTTTTGTGACTTTTAAACTGGATGTGACCGATGAGGTTGATGTAAAAACAAAACTCAAAAACTATGCGAATAGTGATGATGTTGAATTGATATATGCAGATGTGGCAGATACTTCGAATATAAAATCTGAAATGAGCACTATGTTTGGTGATATCGGTTTAGGTAGCTACTCATCTTACTCAAATTACAATGGATATGATGGGACAGGAGTTGTAATAGGTATACTCGAATATGGTGGAGCATGTCTTTTTGGTTCAGGGGGATTAGTCGATGAAAATCACGCAAACTTTGTAGGTGTAGATTTAGAGATTCGTAATGAGTGGTATTGTAATGAAAAAGTAAGTGACCATGCTACACTTGTAGCTTCAATTGCTGGAGGAAATACTGGAATTGCTCGTGAAGCAAAAATCCTAAGTGTTCAAACAGATGCACTAGACTACTCAAGTGAGTTTGACTGGATGTTAGATCGCGATGTAAATGTAGTTAATATGAGCATAAGTGATGCAGGAATGAATGGTTATTATACTGGCAATGCAGCATTCTTGGATTTTATTGTAAGAAATTATTGGGTGACTATAGTAAAATCTTCTGGTAATAATGGAGGGGATATAACCTCCCCCGGAACAGGATACAATATAATAACTGTAGGCTCTATATCTAATAGTAGCACGTTAAGTACCTTTTCATCTTGGGAAGAGAATTTTACAATTAGCAAGCCAAATTTAGTAGCACCTGGATCTTCAATAAGTGCAGGGACAATGGGCCCTGCTTCTGGCACTAGCTTGTCAGCCCCTCATGTAACTGGTGCTATAGCTTTAATGATGGATAGATCATCTACTTTGAAAGCTCATCCCGAGGTTGTTATGGCTATTATTCAAGCAACTGCAGATAGTTCAAACTTAGTTTCAACCTATAATGATTATGATTCTTCAGGTTTAGAAGAGAAAATAGGAGCAGGAATGTTAAGAGTTGATAGAGCAGTTGATTTTGTATATAAGAGATCTTATCCAACATTGACAAATAATGATTATTATAGAACATATATTAGAGAAAAAAGAGTCTATTTAAGTAATGGTGATGATTTGCAAGCGTCACTAGTGTGGCTAAAAAACATTTATCCCGATGGAACTAGTGGAGCTTTAACTCCTAAGAGTAGTACAGATTTAGACCTAAAATTATTTAGTCCATCAGGAGCATTAGTTGCATATTCTAACAGTAACAGTTATAACCAAGAATTTATAAGGTATACTGCGACTTCTACTGGATATTATACTCTGAAAATATATCAATACGGAAATTATGCTACATATGGTACTGAATACATAGGTCTAGCTTACTGGTATAATTAAAGGCAGAAAGGTGAAGTGAATGTATATGTCTAAGAAAACTCTTTTTCTTCTTTTGGTATTAATGCTAGTCCTTTTGAATGGGTGCCAGATAAGAAAATATGACTCGTATGATGCAGAAAAATATGCGGATAAGAGTCTAAATATTGATGTAAAAAGTATCTTTTGTACAAGTGAAATTGGATTTAAGGGAAGCAGTAAATATGACTTAGAGAGTGATGAGAAAGAAATATGTTTCATTTTGGGAGAAGACAAAGGTACAGAGTATGTATATAGTTATGGTTCGAGAACTAATACTAAGCAAATAGACGCTGAACCTACAATCTCTTCATCAGATTTGCTTGATTATCTTGATGAAATAAATATAGATATATTGTATTGGAAGTTTATCTATTTGGCAGAATTAGATGCTTTAGTATATCAAATCACAACAAATGATTCTAAAGAGTTTTTTATCTTCTCAGAACAGTCGGTAAATAAGTACTATGTCGCTACATCTGATAATGGTTTAATTGAAATCAACTTTCAAGAGTTCATTGAACGTGTATTTGCTGAGGAATAGTTATTCGAATTGAGCTGAACTGTGATAGAAACTTAACAGAAATAAGATATATATATATATAATAAATATCAATCAAATAACAATAATTTTAATATTGTTTATCAAGGGTAAACAAAACAGGGCAGCTAAGTTAAATGAAATTTAGCTGCTTTAATAATAGAAATGATATCTTCTTAAATATGTGTGTCAAAATGGACTGTGATGGAAAAAAAAGTGATTTTTAAGCTGGGTTATGTATGCAAAAGAGCGCAACATGTTCAAGACAAGGGTAAAACATAGAATATTTTTACACAAAACAGTGATAAACATTGTAAAGACAAGACACGAAAATTATACCAAGTTTATATAAATGTTAAAAACGGCCAAATATGGCCGTTTTTACTTATGACGCAACATGTTAAAGTCAATGTAAGAGCGGTTGATGGGGGTTGAAATGTATTGATATTCGAGTAAAATTGAAGATATTTTTAATGTTTTCTAAGTATTAAATCGTATAGACCGTGGGGCGGACTTGAACTTTTATTTAGGGTAGCCGGCGATGGGACTTGAACTTTGATTTGAAATGACTTGATAAGGGTTTTATAATGAATAAAAATTACTTTAACAGGAATTGATAAAGAATTTTTAAGTCGTATTGAAATCACAAAATCAAAATGTTATAATTTGTGAGTAGGATTTATTTTTGGGTCTCAAATACAAGCTAGAATTACATATATAATATCTAACTTTTTAGATATTAAATGAAGTTATTGGTTAGTATTTATCAGCAGTTTAAAAGTTTTATTAAGAGAGTCAGTAATTCAATTTAGAAGTCTATTAATTATATGACGTTCAAATGGGTTGGTATTATCTTCAATCTAGATACTATAATCCTGAATCTTGCAGATTCATTAATAATGATGTAATAATAGGTGAGTTTGCATCTGGCAATTCAAATATCTTCTCTTATACAACTAACAACCCAGTAAATTATGCTGATTCAACAGGATATGCGAGATACAAGAATATAGGAGTAGGAGTTCAAATAGCTTTCTCTGTTTCGATATCTTGGGTATCATTCTCTGGTGGATTCGAGTTAGTTTGGTATACCTCTCAACAAGTTAAGGTTGGAAGAGCATCCAGATATGTCCCACATGTTTATGGGTATGTTGAAGCTGGTCTTGAGTATTTGTATAACGGTATGGGTGTCATAGATAAATTGATAGAAAGTTTAACGAAAACTGCTAGTAATCCAAAAGTTTATTCAGCAGGAATTAGTTTGTCAGGCTTTGAGATAAGAGGAAACAAGAAATTTACTTTGCCAAATCATTACTCAGAAGGGTTTAACACAAGAACTATAAATTTTGGTTATGGTAAAACATATTATTCATGGTCAAAGTATTGTAAAGTGTATGGTGCAGGTGTTTATTTATGGGGTTACTCATTAGGAATATCTAGATCTAAGAGTTATTATTATTATCTAGGAACCGCAACAAGTATGATAAGAACGCTAATGGGTGTTTTAGGCATTAGTACAAGTAAACCATCAGTTTAATTCAGGAGGATGGACGTATGGAGTTTGAAATATTATATGATTCACATTCATATGCACCAAAAACATTTATACCAATATTCTTAGCTTTGTTATTTGTTATTATAGGAGTTATAATATTGAGACAGAAAACCGGGTCAGATACAGGTCCAAAAGCAATGATTGCAGTCGGGACTATTTTGATTTTGTTTCTAATTCTAGGTTATGTATCTGATAGGAAAAACGTAATTAAGCCATATTTAGAGGGTGATTATGAGATTGTTGAGGGCTATCCTGTAGATTTTGAGTATACCGAATCATTCTCAGGTAATGACTATTTCTATATTGATGGGGAACTATTCATACTTGGTGCTACTAGAGCGCCTGGACTTCAACAAACTGCCTACCAAGGAGGACCAATTGATTCTGAAGATAACTATTATAGAATCACTTATGTTTCTTTTGGTGAAAACAATTATATTTTTAAAGTCGAGATAGTTGTAGAATCTAATTAGTTTAGGGGGATACTATCCCCCTTTTTTCATGAAGAGATCGCAACACGTTCAAGACAAGGGTGAAACATTGAATATTTTTACTAAAAATAGTGATAAACATTGTTAAGACAAGACATTTTTCAGAACCAAGTTTATCCCTAAAAGGATAAACTTTTTTTGTTGAATAAAAAAAATTGAATAATTTCAGGATAATCGGAAATCAAAAAAAAAAAATATGCGCGCCTTGTTGACAGATGATTTTTGCTGTGATAATATGATAAATGATATAAGTCAAAAACAAATGAAAGAAGAAATCAATTCGGAGTTTATATGGATATAGATAATCTTATGAAAATAGAGCTAAGTGACTGTATAATTATTGTTAATACAGAGAATGGTGATGTAATCGAAGTTGACAAGAGGCTATTTAATGATAAGAAGGCTTTAAATAAAGAACTAATTAAGAACAATTTTTATGAAAAGTTACTATATTCAATGAAATTTAGTAAAGATTCATTTAAAACTGTATATATAAGTTTACATATATCAAGTAAATGTAATATGAATTGTAAGTATTGTTTCATGAATGATAGAAAGTACAATAATCTTTCATTTGAGGATTCAAAGAAATTCATTGATATGATAATCGATGAATATCCAAATGCTGGTAAGTATATAGTGGATCCTACTGGAAGTGGAGAACCACTATTAGAATTAGACAATTTATGCAAAATAGGTGAATACTGTAAACAAAAAAGTGACGACCTTAAGAGAGAAGTATTGCCAATGATAGTTACTAATGGTCTTTTACTAACAGAAAAAGTAGTAAAAAGACTAAGGGAATCAGGGGTCTTATTTGGAGTTAGTTTAGATGGAGATAAAAAGACTAACGATATATATAGATATGATTACTTAGGAAATGGAACCTATAAAAGAGTTATTAGTAATGTTAAGAAAATTAAAGATAGATCTCTTATGGGTGTAGCTCTAACTATAACAGATAAGAATATGGACTTAGTTAAGAACTTAAAACACTTAATAAAGTATTTTCCAACTGTTAGTATGAAACCAGTTAGAGTTATAGATTCTAATATTGGAATAAATGAATCTAATATTGATAAGTTAAAGAATTCTTATACAGAATTATATGAGTTCCTATTAAAACAAACAACTAAAGGTAATTTAGAGTACCTTTCAGCTATTCTCAATGGAGATGACTATTTTGGTAAGTTCTTATTAAGAAGCATATTATGTATAAAAGTAACTACTAGATGTGACGCTGGAGTTGGGAGATTTTCTTTAGCACCTGATGGATTAATATATGCGTGTCCAGGAGCTATAGATATATCTGAATTAGTAATAGGTTCTTTAGAAAAAGGCATAGAAAAAGAAAAAAGAGATTTCTTATGGAATACTCTAGTAAATAGAAATAAATGTCAAGACTGTTACGCAAAGTTTGTATGTGGAGGAGAATGTTTTGTGAATGCATATTATTCAACTAAATCAATAACTGAAAAAGATGATGTTATGTGTGAATTGAAAAGACACTTATTCAAGTTATCATTAGCGTTCAACCACTATTTAAAACAAATGGAGTGTTACAGTGTAGTTATAAGGGGGTGTGTTGAGAAGACTAAAAGGTTTGATGAGGAGAAGGAAGTAACTAACTTTCTTAAGAGAAATCCAAATGTAAGTTTCAATGATATTAAGTATCATAAAGCTTATATCGATCGTAAGTAAATATAATTTTATTATACAAGGAGAGAAGGATGAAGAAGAAAATATTATTGGTATCTATCCTATCGTTAATTATTTTTGGTTTGGTATCAGCAAATCAACATAAAGCATATGCATATTCAGTTGATGAAAATTTAGAAGAAGAAAAAATTGGAATTTCAAAGAATGAACAAGAATTCTTTGATAAAAAAACAGCTGAACAAAAATTATTAGAAACTAAAAATGATATTATGATAGTAGATACTATTAACAACCGAGATAAAGAAACTATAACTGTAAAAGGTGTAGAATACGAAAAAGATGCACTTATATACTCTGTATATAGTGCAAGTGCAAATGGGGAATTGGAAGAATATATCACAGAAGACTCAAAGAATATTGATGATACTACTAAGTTAATACTACAAAGTTTTCAAAATAAAGCTATCAGCGAAGATTTATCATATAATGATATAGCAATTCAGTTTGATGACTCTAAGAGTATTACTTTAGATATATCGTTGGTTATTGATATGTTACCAAAAGAAGTAATAATTGATAGTAGTTCTGTTCAAACAAAGGCTACTTATTACTATGAAACTGTATATGTAGGATATTATGAAACTTATAATTACCTGTGGACAGATACGGGGATATACAGTATTCAAGCTGAATATTATAAAGATATTTTTGGGAATACTATTTATACAGGATCTACAAGATATGTCTTAAATGCACACTTTTGTACTTATGATCATATAAATACTGTAGAGTTTGACTATCAATCTTATAGCAATATAGGAGTAGATGGAAGTTCTGCCCCACTTGCAAATATACATTTGATTTATGATTATTGGGGTAAGGAGAAAATGATATTAGAGTCTGATGATATTGGTGTTGCTTACAAAATATCACAGGAAGTTCATTATGACAGAAATCAATATAATAAGATAAACGGATTATCTGTTGATGTTATGTATTCTTCTGAAAGTGAAATTCCTTTATTATCTTGGACATATGCAGCGATTGGCAACTATTTTCATAAGTTATTATTAACTAACTCAGATAATAATAAGTATACAAAATCTACAGAGTATTATGATGTGAACTTAGGAGTTAATGTAGATGGAAGCTTGGAGTTAGTTTGCGATGAAAATGGAGATGTTGAATACGAAGACTTAGTAACTTTTACGTTTAATTTTGGAGTAGGAAAATCAGATCCAGAGGTAGAAGTTATTTCTGATGCACATTATATAAGGGATGTTTACCCTTATTTAATTTGGGGAAACTCAGTAGTTGATTATAACAACCATACACCGTTTGAAAGATTTATTTGGGACAAGGCTTCTTTAGATAATAATATAACAGCAAGAAATGCACAACAGGAGCCATTAACAGATATGTACTATATGAGTTTGGGAAGCGATAATAGTGTTGATGACAATGATGGGACAATTATTCCTTTAAGTGTTCAAAATAATGCTTGTCGTTGGGATATTTTCTTTAACTATATACCTGATCAGTACATAGAAAAAAATCAATATACAAACTATAATTGGGCCTTAAAAATAACTGGACAATACAGTGATATACCAGGGATAATAACTAAGTTCGAGGAATGGGATTCGGTAATATATAATAGAACAGGGGAGTATCTTGTTATGGTTGGAATAGAAGATTCTGATGGGAATAAAAGAACACAAATCATTAAAGTAATTGTGTCAAGTTGTTAGGTGGAAAATAATGAGAAAGTTATTTAATATACAAACAATTCTATTGTTAATTATATTTGCTATTTTGTATTATATAATGATCCGTTTTTTAGATTCATATTTATTGATTCAGAATACTGTTATTATATTTATACCTTCAATTATAATTATATATGATATTTATATGAGATTTATTAAGAGAATGAGTATTAAGCATAATTTATATTCTTTTCAAAAAATATTTTTGATTTATTACATGTTTATCAATACTGTAAATGTAATATTCGTGTGGGGAAATAATGAAGTATTGGTGTATGTTTTATATGTGTTGATACCCGGTTTAATATACCTTTTATTGTCTCGTTTAATTTTAATATTAAGAGCTAAGAAAGATAGTATTGTAGGATATTTACCTTTTATCTTATTAGTTGTTTATTGGAAATTTTTAGCGTCATTAATGTGGTTATCTGGACTGTGATGGAAATTAAACAATTGTTAGTTGTGGTATCATATGCCTACAAATGAACGCAACTTGTTCAAGACAAGGGTGAAAAATTGAATATTTTTAGTAAAAACAGTGATAAACATCATTAAGACAAGACAGTATTACTTATTAAGTTTATTTCTTAAAAGAAGTAAACTTTTTTATTTATTAAAACTTGGCTGCTTTTATAGTGTTAATTTCTTAAGTTTCATTTAAGATTTATATTATAAAATAATAATATGGATAGAACTAATCTATTTGAAAGATCTTTTATTAGCTTATTTAATAAAGAACTTAAAGAAATTGGAGATTATATATGAAAAAAACATTAACTATTTTGTCGTTTTTTATACTAGTATTTATTGTTGCTAGTTGTGATTCAACTTCGTCTGTTGAAAATACAACGTTAAATACTACTATAGAAACTTCAGAAGATGTATTAAATACAGATACAACTGCTACAACAGAAAACAGTGCTGTAACAACAGAACTATCTGGATCAGTCTATCAAGAAGATGAGATGGTAGATGAAGTAGTATACCCTCACAATGAAGTGATTGAAGTAAATATTGATATTACATCGGAAAATTATAATGATATTATAAATAATGCTATGGATGAAGAGTACCATACATGCGATATCACTTATAATGGCTACTCCTTAACAAATGTAGCTATTAGAACAAAAGGAAATTCAAGTTTAAGAGATGTCTTTAATGCAAATGGAGATCGTTTTAGTTATAACATCGATTTAAATTACTATGAAAAACAAGATTTATTTGGAATTGATAAATTAATCTTAAACAATTTATATATGGATCCTTCTATGATTGCTGAATATATTACATATGAAGCATTAGATTATTTAGGTGCGGTGTCGTCTAGAACAACATTTGTAGCTTTATCATTTAATGGCGAGTATTATGGCTTGTACCTCTCTGTAGAACATGTTGGAAATGAGTTCTTAGACACAAATTTTAATAATTCAGATGGAGAGCAGTATAAACCAGATAGTGGCGTTGGAGCGAATTTAAATTATATATCAGATTCTACTAATTATTCTGCTTTAGTAGATGAAAACTCAGATGATTTATCTAACAAAGCAATAATTGAACTAATGAAAAGAATTGACTCTGGAGATGATTTAGTAGAAATCTTTAATGTAGAATCTTATCTAAAGTACCTAGCTGTATCAACTTATACAGTAAATCTTGATTCATATCAAGGAGGTATGTATCATAATTACTATTTATATAATAATGACGGAGTTTTTGAATGGATTGCTTGGGATTTGAATATGGCTTTTAATGGTTTCCCTGGAGTTCGTATCACTGATTTACAAGCTACTGAATATCTAATTGATGAACCGGTTATAAACAGTTTGAGTAGTTATCCTTTAATTGAATCTATATTAAGCAATGAAACTTACTTAGAAATGTATCACAGTTACTTACAAGAATTAATTGATGGATATTTTAACATAGAAACATTTGAACAACGAGTTAATGAAATTGCTGAAATGATAGATGATTATGTAGAAACAGATCCAAGTAGTTTTTATACTTATACAGCGTATCAAAACGCATTGTTTACAGATTCAACACTTTCATATAGCATCTTACAATTTGTGGAAACAAGATCAGAAAATATTGATAAACAATTATCAGGATTAATACCTAGCACTAATGGTGGAAAAGGGAATGTAGTTTCAAGTACAAGACCACCAAGATAGCGAATTGAGGGTATCTAAAAACAGTATATATAAAGCAGAATAATTATTTTATTCTGCTTTTATTTGTTAGTCATATATTATGTAAAATATGTTAGAATATATATAGTCTTTATGTAAAAGGAGTGATTAGATGTACGGATTAGTATTAGCGGGTGGCGGAGCCAAAGGCGCTTATCAAATTGGAGTTTGGAAAGCATTAAAAGAATTAAATATTGAAATCAGCCTTGCAGTTGGAACAAGCATAGGAGCTCTAAACGGAGCTTTAGTTGCTCAAAATGATTATGACTTGGCTGAAGAACTTTGGTTGAATATGTCTATTCATTCCGTATTTTCAGCAGACCAAGAAATACTAGACGGATTATCAAATGCATTAAATAAACATATATTTAAAAATGATATAAGCTTCTATCGTAAATTGTATAGTTATATTAGTGAAAATAAAGGTTTAGATATTAGTCCTCTAAGAACAAATATACAATCTAGACTAGATGAAGACAAATTAATGAAATCCAATATAGATTTTGGGTTTGTTACTTATAGTATTAATGAGCGTAAACCTTTAAAACTATTTAAAAATGACATTAAAAAAGGTGAAATGAAATACTACCTTTTAGGTTCAGCTCTTGTTCCAGGGTTTAGTCAAGACAAGAATTTTCCAGTTAAGTTTATTGATGGTGGAATACATGACCGTTTTCCAATTCAAATGGCGATTGATAAAGGCTGTAAAGATATTATAGCTGTTGAAACAGGCTTCAAAAAGTTAAAAAAATATACAGGAGCGAATATTACTTATATCATACCTTCCGAAGATACGGGTAATTTCCTATTCTTTGACAGAGACAGATCAAGAAGAAACCTTTCATTAGGTTATCTTGATGCAATGAAAACTTTTGAGAAACTCTATGGCATAAATTATTTCTTTGAAAGTGATATCTCAGATAATCAAATTTTAAGAAGTTTAATGAAAATATCTTCTTGCAAGCTTCAAGACTTATCAACAAAAAGTATGGATACTGAAATTGTTACTATTAAACAACTTTTAGAAGTAGAACTTCCATATTTATCAAAAAAATTAGGAATAAAAAATGCTTCCTCATATAAGGAAACAATAGTTACTATGTTAGAATACATGTTAAAACTAAATGAAGTGGAAAGACTAAAAGTCTATACCTATAATGAAGCAATTCAATTAATTGATAAAGTATATAATCAAAATTGTATTGAAAAGACGGTTTTAAAGTTATTGAAACAAATATTTAGATAGCAATTTGGAGAAAAATTATATTTACTAAGAAAACACGTAAAGTTCAATAGATCAGAAAAGACTACAATTAAAAATATATATAAAAAGCATGGATTAAACTCCATGCTTTTTCTAAAAAAGCCCATAAAAAAAAGTCTAGAAAATGTCTAAACTTGATTAAGTGTAACTTAGATTTATGAACCATCAAAGAGAGGAGAGAAGTTCGAAAAAAATCTTAAGTTGTTTCAGTTTGAGTCCTACTACAAAAACAAACCGTATATATTTTACACAATTAAAATAAAAAGTCAACACTTTTGTTCTTGAAAATTTAAAATATATTTTTAAGTTTCATAAATAGGAAAACTGTTTAGAACTATTAATGTAAAAAATGCGTCTTAATGCGGCTATTTATTAAGGTTTTTCAAGTGATTTAGCATAAACAATTCTCTTTCTGTCCAATGGTAATTATTTCCTAATTTTAATCTTTCTTCGTTTGTCTTTATCGCTTCATCAATACTCACCCAACTTGGAATGAACCCAAGTTCAAGTTCATAAGTGCTTAAATCTTGAGCCTTAAAAGAATTAGTTATATCACAGAGATAATAAATACTTCTCATTGAAAAAACTTCGTCTGCTATATATTTGTCTGGATAGAATTGGTCAGTATACCCAATACATTCTTTTACTTCACTGATGGTAGCTCCAGCTTCTTCTAAAACTTCCCTTTTTAATGCTTCTATGAATGTTTCATTATCTTCAACTCCACCACCAGGGAATTTGTATTCGGAGTTGTTTTTCACATAGATTAAAAGAATTTTATTTCCATTTTGTATCACAGCTCTAGTAGCCGTTCTTTTAATCTCAGTCTTAGATTTATCTGCTCTAGTATCAAACACTTTTATTAATTCCATAATTACCTCCAAGTATATAAAAATTATATCATAATCAGATAAATAATTTTCATAATCTTATAAGTGCTATTATATGATAAAATAGAAGTAATAAAGGAACAGAGGTGTATTATGGAAATTTCTAATTTAATCAAAATGCAAAGAATGTTTTACTTTACAAACGAAACTTTAGATATTTCTTTTAGAAGAAAACAACTTAAAAAACTAAAGGAAACAATAAAGTTTTACGAAGATGATTTAAAAGAAGCTTTGCTTTTAGACTTAGGGAAAAGTGGAGCGGAAAGTTATTTAACTGAAATTGGTATTACTCTAAAAGAAATATCGTTTATGGAAAAGCATTTAAAAAAATTGATGAAAAATAGAAGAGTAGGTACTTCTATTAAAGATTTTCCTGCCAAGAGTTATATTTCTCCACACCCTTATGGCGTTGTTTTAGTCATGAGCCCTTGGAACTATCCAGTTATGTTATCATTTTGTCCATTAATAGGAGCGATAGCTGCTGGGAACACTTGTGTGTTAAAACCAAGTGAGTATAGTATTTACACAACTAAAGTCATAGACAAAATAATAAAAGAGTCCTTTGATTCTAACTATGTTGCTTGTGTTACTGGTGGCATTTCAGTTAGTCAAGAAATCTTGAATCAAAAATATGATTATATATTCTATACAGGCGGTAAAGTAGTAGGACGTATCGTAATGGAAAAAGCTGCCAAACACTTAACAGCTATTAGTCTTGAATTAGGTGGAAAGAGTCCTTGTATTGTCGATGAAACAGCGAATATCAAAATCGCAGCCAAAAGAATTGCTTTTGGTAAATACTTAAATGCCGGACAAACTTGTGTTGCTCCTGATTACTTGTATATCCATGAGTCAATTAAGGATGAGTTCTTAGAACAATTTGAATTGGCAATAAATGAGTTGTTTACGAGTAAGCCATTTGAATCTGAAAATTATGGGAAAATAATTAATCAAAGACATTTTGATCGTTTATCAGAACTTCTAAAAGATCAATTTGTGTTAATTGGTGGAACCATAGATTCTAAATCATTAAAAATTTCTCCAACAGTTCTTGGAGAGATAACTGCAACTAATAAAATAATGGAAGAAGAGATTTTCGGACCAATCTTACCATTATTAACTTATAGCAATATTGATGATGTAATAAATTACATAAACCAAAACCCAAGTCCTTTGGCATTGTATCTTTTTACAAGTAAAAAACAAATAGAAAACAAAGTATTAAAAAGTTGTAATTTCGGTGGTGGTTGTATTAATGATACTGTGATGCACGTTGCTAGTGAAACCTTACCATTTGGTGGAGTAGGTGAAAGTGGCATGGGTAACTATCACGGAAGAGCTAGTTTTGAAACATTCTCACATTACCGTAGTATTATGAGAAAAGAAACTTGGTTAGATTTACCAATTCGTTATGCTCCGTATACAAAGATTAAAAATAAAATAGTGAAGTTGTTTTTGAGGTAATATGATGAATATACCTAAAACAAGAGATGTATTGGATACACCTGATAAATTAGTGAATGACTGCGGAGATGCTAATTTTGGAGCTTTTAATCGTTCGTTTTGCAATTTTAATTTTAGTAATTTTAAAAGTTGTTCTAAAATAAGAAGTTGGCTCAACAAACAAAGATTAACTGAATGGGAAGCTGTTGAGGTTGTAAGTGATTTGGGAGCTTTCTTAACGGTGGTTTATCATTTTGGGATTATGAATATCCATAAAACAATCTTCTTTAATAAGAAAACAGAAGAACTATTAGTATGGGATGATTTAGTACTCTTTAGGAATAAATCAATAGTAGCTAAAAACCTAATGGATTCAAATCAATCTATCTTTGATACAAAGCATTCCAAAACTGTAATCACAAATAATTATGAGAAGAATGCAGCTGCTTGCAGTGGACATTCTAAAGATAAGAAAAATGGTGAAATTGATTTTGATTTTCAATTAACTAGAATATCAAAACCATCCATTGTATCTATTCCTTTAAAAAACACCTATCCTGTTTATACTGAAAAAGACTTATTTACTTTCAAAGGATCGATAAAAGTAAATGGAGTGGAGATGTTTGATGATAAATCAATAGCTATTATAGATGACCATAGAGGATTTTATCCTAGAAAGTCCGGTTATGATTGGTTAACATTCTTTGGATATCATAATGAAGAACCATTTGGTTTGAATCTAACCGACTTTTTATTAAATGAAAGACAAGAAGACTTTAATGAAAATGGATACTGGGATAAGTTAGGATTTCATGCTTTACCAAACGCTACATTTACTTGTAGTAAAACGAAGAAACATATCGTTGATGAATCCGGCACTATTGATTTAACTTATGAAATTATTAAAACCCATAAAGTTTCAATGAATATTTTATTATTTAGAATAGACTATAAACTTAATTTTGGCAAACTAAATGGTTTTATAACGAACACTGCTGGAGAGAAGATTATATTTAAGGATGAACTCAGTTTAGCTGAGTATAGATATACAATTTTGTAAGGAGATAGCTATGTGTGGTAGATATGGTATTTCAGTAACAAAAAAGGAACTGAAAGATTATCTAGGAGAACATTATAATATTGATGTACTAGATGAAAACATCATAGTACCTCAATACAATATCGCTCCTGGACAAAACGTGGTATCATTGATAAATGACGGTACGAAATATAGAGTAGGTCTTTTAAAATGGGGCTTTGTTCCTCCTTGGTCAAAAGATGAGTCTGTTGGTTATAAAATGATTAATGCAAGATCAGAAACCGTTAAAGAAAAACCAGCATTCAAAAAATCTTTTTGTCAAAAAAGATGTGTGATCATTGCAGATGGTTTTTTTGAATGGTATCGAACAACTTCAACGAAAACTCCATATTATTTCTATCTTAAAAACAACAACATTTTTGGCTTTGCAGGTTTGTATACTGTCTTCTTAAGAGAAGATGGTTCTAAAGTATATACTTGCACCATAATCACAACGAAAGCAAATAGTCTAATGGAAGGCATTCATGACAGAATGCCTGTGATTCTAAACGAAGTCACAGCGAAACAATGGCTAAACCCTAGTTTAAGTGATTCAGCTACCTTAGAAAAAATACTTGTTCAGTATGATCCAAAAGAAATGGCTTTTCATCAAGTATCTTCTAGGGTCAATAAAACATCGAATAATGATAAAGAGATTATTAGGAAAATTATTTTAGAAGAATAAAATAATGTACCATTCAATATTTCTTTTGAATATCATATCCAAATTTGTTAAAATAAGAAGATATTTACTAAAAGAAAACCATAATGCGAGCAAAATATAGATAATATGTTATTATATTAGTAAATTTTACTAGGAGAAAAAAATGACGGAAAAGAATTTTTTTACGAAATTGCCATATTTAATTTTCATAAGTATTCTAACCTTTTTCTTTTGGTATAAAGGCTTAGAATCAATAGGTTTCACACTCTTTTTAGTGGTGTGTTTCTTTATATTGATATTCTTTAAAAATACAATTCATATAATTCCGTTTTTATTTAATGCGATGTTTATGATAAGTCAAACCGAATGGGATGTAAATCTAATTCCACTATATATATATGCCACACCAGTCGTTATGATTTTAGGGATGGTTATTCATGCCATTCGTTTTAAAGTCAATCTATTTCGTGGTAAATTTATGCTAGGAATTGCGCTATATGGTGTAGCGATGATTGCCTCTACTATTGTAAATACTGAAGTAATCAACTTAAATACAATACTGTTAATATTCGTTGCGATATTCTTTGTTTTGCTGTATGGCTTTTTTGCTAATACCATACAAGGAGACAATCAGTTATATCTAATCAGAGTGATGGTTATTTTAGGTCTTTTAATTTCTTTTGAAGTGTTTGCTTTCTATCTTCAAATATATTTAAACGAAGGATCTCAAGCTGTTCACTTTGCTTTAGAACATAAAGAAATAGATCTTGGTTGGGGTATATCTAATTTTATAGCTACTTACCTGATTATGTTTATAGCAGCTATTACTTACTTCGTCAAAAAATATAAATTGCATATCTTTTGGATTGTTCTAGCTTTATTTGAAATTTCTATGTTGCTGTTCACATTATCGAGAGCTGGTATATTAGCCTTCTTGGGAACTTCAGTATTCTTAATCCTATATATGTTTATCAAGTATGACCATAAATTAGCGCTTTTGCTAAATCTGTTTTTAGGGGTATTAGTGTTTGCAGGAATTATTTATCTTACAAGAAGTTATTTTATAATTGTTATAGAAAGATTTGAATCCAGAATGTTAGATGATACAGGGCGTATTGAGTTATGGAAAGAAGCTATCGTTATCATAAAATCTAATCCTGTATTTGGAAAAGGAGTTTTTGCTAGAGCTGTTGCTGAAAATGAACTTAGAATGTTCCATAACACCATATTGCATACCTTAGCTTGCTTTGGTGCAATTGGGGGATTAGCTTTGGTTATTCAATTTATATCTATATTAAGAATCTTCTTCTATAAATTTAATCAAGAAAAAGCAATATTATTGATTGCTTTAATTGGTGCGAACATTCATGGTATGGTTGATAATGTATATTTAATGCCACAGTATATGATTTTAATGTTTGTAATAATAGCAGTTGTTGAAAATGCTGGCAAGATAGATAAACTAAGAGAAGAACTGAGAGTAGGTTAATGTTATATGAAATCTGAAAAAAGAATGTTTATATCTTTTTTATTAAATTTTTTCTTTACTATTATTGAGTTTATTGGTGGTATTATAACAAATTCGGTAGCTTTAATAAGTGATAGTATTCATGATTTAGGAGATTCAATATCAATAGGTATTGCTATTTTCTTAGAACGTAAATCTAAACAAAGACCAGATAAAATATATACTTATGGATATCGAAGGTTTTCTTTATTAGGAGCTTTAATATCATCTATGATCTTAGTTTTTGGTTCTACTTTTGTTGTGATAGAGAGTATTCAGCGTTTAATGCACCCTGAATCCATTAACTCTGAACTGTTGATCTATTTTGCAATATTTGGGGTAATCGTAAATGGTTTAGCTGCTTTTAATATTTCAAAAGGAAAGTCATTGAATGAAAAAGCAATTAGTTTACATCTCTTAGAAGATGTAATTGGTTGGCTTGCTTTATTGATAGGTGCGATTATTATGCACTTTACGGATATTCTAGCAATTGACGCTTTGTTATCATTGTTATTTACAATATGGATTCTATATCATGTATTTAAAAATATGAAAAACGTATTTAAGGTATTATTAGAAAGAGCACCAAGTGGATTTGATATTTCTGCAATCGAGAAAAAACTTTCAAATATAAAACATGTTTTGGAAGTCCATCATCTCCATTTATGGTCTTTAGAAGGTGAAACGCCTTTGATAACGGTACATGCTTTGCTTGAAAACAAACTAAGTCAAGATACCATTACAGATGTTCAAAATAAACTGATTAAAATTTTGAGTGATTTTGGCATAGAACATAGTACTGTGCAGATAGAATTTAAAAATACTGATTGTATTAACGAAGAATGCCTAAGCAATAAACCCCTAGATATAGGCAAGCATCACCATAACCATTAAAAAAAAATTAAAAAATAATACAAAATTATTGTGTTTTACACATAAAGGTGATATTATATTAATGTGTAAAGCACAATTATTTTTTTATCATTAAACTGTGTATAACACAAAAAGGAGTGGTTTGATGAATTCACAATTCAAGAAAGGGATAATTGAAATCTGTGTTCTCAAAATCATGGAAGAAAAAGATCTTTGTGGTTTCGATGTTATAGAACGATTATCAAAAGAAGTTCCAGTCAATGAGAATACAATCTATCCATTACTAAGGAGGCTAACGAAACAAGGTTACTTTGAAACCTACAAAGTTCCATCTCCAGTAGGAGCACCTAAAAAGTATTATAAGATTACAAATGATGGTGAAGAGAGATTAGATGAAAATTTGAAAGAGTGGAAACAGTTTTTTAAAGGAGTATTTAGAATTTTGGAAGGGGATGGTTCTCGATGAAAGAAAGATATCTAGAAGAACTAAAAATGTTATTAGGGAAATATTCAATTAGTCAAGAAGAACTTGATGATATCCTAGCCGATTACGGGGAAATGATCGACGATGCTATCAGTAAAAACATGAGTTTCGAGAAAATTATAGAATTAATTGGAACTCCTAAAAAAGTTTGTGAAGACTTATCTGAAGGATTTGAAAGAGAAGACGATGATGATGATGATGATGATGATGATGATGATGATGACGATGACGATGAATATGTTTTTGAATATCAAAATCATAAAAATCATGATCACATACGTGTTGGAAGAATTAGAAAAGATAACCGTATTGTCGCTCTAATGCCATTTATATCTACAATAGTTTTCTTCATTTTGGGCTTTGGATTTGGTTGGTGGCATCCTGGTTGGATGGTATTCTTATTAATTCCAGTATCAGCGATTATTATTAATGTATTTGAAAAAGGAAAGAGTCAAGGTCTTGTAGCACTTAGTCCATTTATCGCAACAGTTACATTCTTAGTAATAGGGTTTACATGGAATCTATGGCATCCTGGATGGTTAATTTTTCTTCTAATACCAGTACTTGGCGTTTTAAGTGGAAAGAAGAAAATGAATCTATTAAGTCTTTTAACTGCACTTAGTCCATTTATCGCAATAACCGTATTTATTCTTTACGGAACATATTATGGCGATTGGAAAGTTATTTGGTTAGTATTCTTAATGATTCCAATCTTAGGTGGTTTAAACTATAAACAAGCTTGGAAAGTTTTGCTTTTTGAAGCAAGTATGGTTTTAGCAATTGGAGCGTACTTATATCTTGGATATGTTGAAGATGTTTGGACGATTTCTGCATTTGCATTCTTAATTCCAATTGGAGTATCAATCATGATTAGTGAGGACAAATGGTCTTTTACAATCGAAAAAGGTGGATTGCCTGAATGGTTAACATTCTTTGCTTGCTTGATCATTTACTTTGGAGCTGGGTTCCTATTTGGAGATACTTGGCCTTATTTATGGATGATTTTCCTAGCATTACCAGTAATCTCTATTTTGAGACATGCACCACAAAGAGATAAATTGGTTGCGGTAATGCCATTTATCGCTACAGTATTATTTTTCTCAGGGGGTTTCTTCTTTGGATGGTGGGCATTCTCATGGATTGCATTCCTACTAATACCAATGGTAGCTATCTTAAAAAACGCATAAAAATAAAGCGGCTAATTTAAAAGCCGCTTTTTCTATAAAAAAATGGAGATAATTAAATCTCCATTTGTTCTTCGTTATCTACTTCAATTGATTGACCATTATGGGAATTGTTTGTTCCATTACCTGGATTGGTAGTATTTGAGTTTGTTGAATTATGTCCTCGCTCAGTAGTATGTTCATCAGTTGTAACTTCTTCAGTACTTACAGTAGTAGTTATACTATTTCCATTTCCTTGACCCCTTGTTTTTTCGAAGTCATCTTCATTTGCTTTTATATAACCTTTTTCAAATCTGTTAGTTACGATTATATTTGTGTTATTAAAATTATATTGATATTTGTAATTGCCAGTTTCCGTATCAGCTACTAAATTTACTTTGAACTCTCCGTTTTCTGTATTGTTACCTTGTTTATAACTGTATTTCACTTGCATTTCTTGATTATCAAAGTTTTCAGTATTTCTTTCGAAATCTAATGTTAATTGATTATTTGATTTATTAGTAATTACCATTGAAGCAGTTATATTGTTTTTATAAGAATGGACGGTCACTTCACTTGAGTTAGATAAGCTATCATTCTTATATACTTGATAAGTAAATTTTTGTAAATTATCATTAGAAACATTCGTAACTTTAACGTATTGATTATTAGAAGTCTCGATTCGATATTGATAGTATAATGTTTCTCCATTTTGTATAACAGAACTTGAGAAACTATATTCTAAGTCATTATTGATCATAATACCATTGATCAAAACGTCACCATCTTGGTTTGTTTCTTTATTGTAATAAGCGCGGTAGACTATTAAATTACCTGCTAGATCAGCTGCCTTATATTCAAAGGCGAAAGCATAATCTTGATTATCTGAATCGACATCGTTATATACATAGTTTTGTTCACTAGCAATTACTGTTTCAGCGAGATTTAAATAACTGTTGATTAACTCTATTTCGTCTTCAATAGAAGAACTGCTTTGACTTAATTCAGTAACAACATAATCACTTTCAAAATAATTTAATTCGGATACTTCAGCTACATTTAATAAAGAAGCGGCTGAAACTGTTTGAAAACCGATTATTTCAGTTTCTGTTTCCAATGGATTTGAATCATTTATAAGAGATAAATAGCCGAAATTATAAATCATTATTCCACTGACTAATATAAATAATGATGCAAAAGTATATGAAACAGCTCTTTTAAAATTGAATGGAGTTCTTATTGTTTCAGGTTCGTAATCATCAATTTGAATAGAATCAATATTGATGCGATTGAAAACATCTGGCATTTCATTTAATGCTTGATTTTTAATTTTCTGTAGCAAATCTTTCTTTTTCATAACTTTCACTCCTCTCCATAAGTGTTTTGAAGTTTCTTAATTGCTTTTTGATAAATCCATAAAACAGTACCTATTGGTTTATCAATACTCAATGCAATATCTTTGAATTTTGCGTTCGATACGATCCTAAGCAAAACAACTTGTTTTTCTATTTCATCTAAGTCTTTAATCATATCAATTACTTCATAACTAGTATTTTCTTTTACAGTACCTTCATTTAGCTTATCACTAAGCTGTGGGTCGATAACAGTAACTCTTTTTTCTTTTCGATAATAGTCAAAAGCAGTATTTTTAGCAATTTGTATCAGCCAAGCATAGAAGTTTCTTCCTTTTTTATACTGTTTAATATACTTAATCATTTTCATATAAGTATCTTGCATCAGATCTTCAGTAGCTGCTTTATTGTTAACGATTGAGATTATCATAGAAAAAACACCTTTTTTAGTATTTTCATATACTATTCTAAAGGCTTCATCATCTTTTTCAATTAAGGCATCAACATATTGGTCATAGTTAACCATTATTTATCACTCCTTAGATTATATTATATCATATTGAAAGATTTGGAGCCCTTTAAAAAGTACTTTCATAATATATACGTGATGTAAGTTGTTTTTATTGGTGAATTTAAAAATAATGTAAAAAATATATGATATAATATTTCTAACTAACTTTATTGGAGAAACTATGAAGAAGAAAAGAATTTGGGAATTAGACTTTCTAAGAGGCTTTGCAATACTTATGATGGTATTTGACCACCTGATGTATGATTTAGGTCACTTAGACAATTACTTTAGCAATTTTATAGCACTAGACTTAGGATTTTTTAATTGGCTGAATAATCTAGCGGAATCTTATTGGATTTCTGATTTAAGATTTTTTGGACATTTTTTCTTTGTATCTTTGTTCCTAATTATTTCTGGAATTAGTTATACTTTTAGCAAATCTAATCTAAGCAGATCACTTAAGCTATTAATTGTAGCTGTTTTAATTAGTGTAGTTACCTTAGCGATACAATATTTCACGGGATTACGTATGTTTATCATTTTTGGTGTAATACATATGTATGCCCTTAGTACTTTCTTAACTTATGTGTTTAGGAAGATTTGGAATAACGAGGTTTTTATTCTAGTGATTGGGATGTCTATTATATTCTTGGGATTAGTAATCAAATTTTGGGAATTACATTATGTTGCAAGCATTACGCTAGCTGACATACCAGGTATTGTTTTTGGAACAAAAGCTTATGGGGCTGACTACTTTGGATTAGTACCATATCTTGGAATAATTATGGTAGGTACCGTTATTGGGAATGCTTTTTATAAAAATAAAGTAACCATTATTCCTCAATCAAAGATTACAGATAAGAACATCTGTATTAAGGCTGGGAAATATTCTTTGCAAATATTCTTATTACATCAACTTGTATTATTCGCTATCATATTTATTGTTGGTTTTATATTTGGCTACAAATTATAAATGGGGGAAACTATGAAATATAATCAATCGCTATATCAGTCTTTTAATGACACAGCTAAAAAATACCCAGAAAGAAATGCACTTTTGTTTATGGGAAAATATATCACCTATAAATTATTTAAAGCAAAAGTAGATGCGCTTGCAAGCGGATTTACTGATTTGAAGATAACAAAAGGTGATACCGTTACGCTAGCAATGCCTAACGTGTTTGAAGCGTTATTTGCTTTTTACGCGTTAAATAAGATAGGAGTAATATGTCATATGGTTCATCCTTTAACTCCTGTCATTCAGATGAATAAATTCATGAAACAAACAAAATCTAATCATTTAATTATCGTAAATACTTTTTATAATCACTTTAAGAATGTATTAGAAGAAGAAAATACAAAATTGATCCTTGTGAATCCTGTAGAAGAATTTGGTTTAATTAAAAAAATCGGATATAAAGTAATTAATCGTAAGAAATTAAGTGGCTTTGAGTATAGTGAACGTATTCTTAAATTCTCTGATTTGTATAAAGAAGGCAAATCAATTGCGGCTAAAGTTGATCCTAAAAAAACGGCTTTCTTATTACATAGTGGTGGAACCTCAGGCACTCCAAAAACGATTCAACTATCAAACTATGCAGTCAATTTCTTAGCGTCAGAAGTTCCATTTATAATGGGTGGTAATGAGTTTGAGGACAAACATATGCTTGCTGTATTACCGATGTTCCATGGATTTGGCTTGTGTATGGGAATACATGGCATGCTAATAGTAGGTGGGGTTGACACGTTAATGCCTAAGTTTAATGCTGACGAAGCAGTTAAACTAATAAAGAACAATCAGATAAACTATATTATTGGAGTACCTTCTTTATATGAAGCGTTACTTAGACATAAGCAATTCCGCTCTCCGGATGTTAGAAATATTAAACAAGCATATATCGGTGGAGACTATGTTGCTCAAGATCTTAAAAATCGTTTTGATGAAGTGATGGAATACTATTACTCAAAAGCCAGAATGTTAGAAGGCTATGGATTAACAGAAGTAGTTACTGTATCTTGTGTTAATACATTAAATGACTCTTTAGAAAATTCTGTAGGAAAACCTTTACCTGGTATTGATATGGCAATCCTAAATATCGAAAACGAGAAAGAGTTCGCTAAAGTTGGAGCTGATGGAGAAATTTTAGTAAGTGGACCAACGATGATGAATGGATACCTTGATGACCTTGAAGCTACAGCTTCAACGATTATTACAGTTGGAGATAAAAAATGGGTAAGAACCGGAGACCTAGGAAATATTGATGTGCTTGGTTATGTTCATTTCAAACAAAGATTAAAAAGAATTATTAAGGTAAACGGAATGCCTGTATTACCTTCTGAAATAGAAAACTTCCTAATGAGTTTTGAAGAAGTGAAGGAAGTTTCAGCTCTTGGAAAAGCTGACCCTTTAAAAGGAAGTATCGTAAAACTTTTTATTGCATACAATAGTGGTAAGAAACCATTTACCGAAGCCGAAATAAAAGATATGATTAAAAAGAATATATCTGTTTATGCAGTTCCATCTCAAATAGTTGTGTTAGAAGAACTACCAAAAACAATTATTGGTAAAACAAATGTAATTGAATTAGATAAAATGTAAAAAAAAAACCTCAAACGAGGTTTTTTTAAAACATTCTTTTATCGATGTCTCTAAAGAAATAAACTACAAGTTGAGTGATATACTCTTGAATCTTCCTAATGTTGTTTACGTTTTCTCTAAACACATGTAACACAGCTTGAATAAAGCTTTGTGCTAGCACAGTCAAAAAATATCTGTCGAATTGTCTTGGGTAGTAACTGTTAATTTTTTCAACAACTAAATTCTCTAATTGAGCTTTCACTTGTTGATAATGAGTGCCTTCCGAGTTGTAAATCATGATGAATACTTCTCTCGTATAAGGTTTTAATACATTTATTACATACTGAACTAATTGATTCACGTCTTCTTGACTGTCAATTTTCGTCACATGCAGTTTTTTATCAAAACTTTCTAAGTCATCAATGGCTCTTTGTGCAGGAAGTAAAATTTCATTAAACAGTTCTTCTTTGTTTATGTAATAGCGATAGATGTTTCCGACAGTAATGTTTGCGTTATCGGCAATTCTTCTCATGTTAGCTTTTTGAAAACCATGGTTGAAGAATTCAGCGATAGCGCCTTCTACAATAGAGTTTCTTACTGATTCTTTTAATACTTGCATAATTAACCTCCTTTTTATATATATATTATTCATGAAGTAAATACTATATACCTATTTTCATTATATAATAATTTATATTGCTATGCAATTGAAATGCTTAAAAAAAATTGAAAATACAAAATGTTTATTAGATTAACGACACTTGATGTCGTAAAGCCTAATATTTCGCAATATTCACTTAAAAACATTTAGGATAATAACGCTTAGTTTATTGACATAAGAGGCAATATTTTATATAATTTTAATATAGACAAATAAGAGGTGAATTTAATGAAAAAGTTTTTTGGAAATTTTTTAATTTTAATATCAATACTTTTGGTTTCATTAGCCGCTGTTCCATGGAATAATATTGGACAGTGGGGCTTAGCTATCCCAATTTTAGAAACCTATGAAATATATATTAAAGGTGGTATTGGAGCTTTAACTATTATCATTGGTTTAATATACATGCTTATAGCAAACAGTGAAAACAAGAATTATGGACATGTTACCGTGAATACAGCACGTGCTGCATTTATCCCAATGTATTCTTTCGCTGTTGCAATGTTAGTTTTTGGGGGATTCATAAACTATTTAGCATATGCAGTAAACTCTAGTTCCACTAATTTATTAATATTAGCATTCTTTGGAGTAATTGCACTTACGATGATATTCTATGGACATTTCTTCATTGATACATATAAGAAAGAGTCTAACGGAAGAAGAGTTGCACATTTCATTTTAATATTAGAAATGATGGCTATTGCAGGATATTTAACATATTGGTTCTACACATATAAAATAACAGCTGTACAATACGCTGCATTTGGAACTTATTACTTTATTTTATTTGTAGCTTTCGTAGTTGTTTTATACATCGCTCATATAATTATTACAGCTGTTAGTTCAAAACGTAATGAAGAGTATGAAGAGTTAGAGTCTGAAATTGATGATCTACGTGGAAAAAGTCCTGAACCAGAAAATGAAAAACCAAAATCAAGAAAAGAGAGACAAAAAGAAGCATCGAAAAAAACAGTTGTAAACAAGGCAGATAACAGGAAAACAATGATCGTTTCAAACCAACAAACAATTGTTTCATCTGAACGAAGTATTGATCCAACGAATATGATTTATGAAGATGTAGTTGTCGATCCTGAATTTACAAAAACATCATCTTCACCAAACCAACCAAATTCAATAGAGTATTATATTGAAAAACCGAAGATGTTTAAAACATTAGATCCAACATTTGATCAACTAGTTGCTTATGTAAGAGAATTACCTCAAGTAGTTACGAAATTAGATGAAGGTAAAATAACGTTTTACGTTGATAGAAAGCCATTCTTAGTACTTATGAACTTTGGCGATTACTACCGAGTAGCTTTCAAATATGATCTTGAAAAAGGTATTAGATTAATTATTAAATATCCTACAATTTCAAAAAATAAATCAACACGTGATGAGTTATGGTTTAAGGCAAATAATTATGGAGATATTCCAAAGGAAGTTATCTATCAAATAGTAAAATCATCATACGATAATATAAACGCATAAAGCAACTTTAAAAAAGTTGCTTTTTTTTTTAAATATTTAATCAAACCAATTGTTTGTAAGGGCTTTCTATGTTATTATTGTTATGAGGTGATTAAATATGAAAATTCAAGAGGTCGAAGCGCTTAAACAGGCGGTAATCGACAAGAAAAAAAGTCTGTCTGAAAAAGAATATTTAAAATTATGTGAAGAATTTGATGTTCGTTATATTTATGAATCAACTACTTTTGAAAATGGTGATTTTTCTTTTGAAGATGTTGTTTTCTTGTTAGAAGACCATTCTCGTCAGTTTCCTGACAAATCGGAACACGTTAGAAAAGCGATAGTTAATAACTATCATGCAATCAAAACAGTTCACAAACTAGCGAAAAAATCTACGCAGTTTGATGAAACAATCGTTAAAGATTTACATCAAGTTTTAGTTGATGGAATTATTACCGGAGGTTTGTACCGTACAAGAGATTTATTCATTTTAGGTGCGAAACACGTACCACCAACATATTTAAAGATTTATAATAAGATGGACAGATATTTTGCTGACTTAAATAATCCTGAATTAAAAGGCTTAGAAAAAGCAGCTTTTGCTTTATTGCAAATATTAAAGATTTATCCATTTATGGATGCTAATGGTAGATTAGCGAGGTTACTACTAAATTACCAATTAGAATTAGAAGGATTTTTACCAATCTCAATCACCAAGGACTTACGCAATGACTATTATAAAAACATAGATGAATACAAGATTAACAAAAAAATCGAACCATTTACTGAGTTTATTGCTAAACTCGAAGAAAAAAGAATTAAAGAATTTTTAGAGAGAGACTAATTTCTCTCTTTTTCTTGGAGGACATATGATATACGTTAACTATCCTAGTGTAAAAACTGAAAGACTAACTTTCTATTTAGCTACAGAAGAGTATTTAGCAAAGAACTTCCCAAGCGAAGAATATTTCTTTATGTGGCAAGTTGAACCAACTGTTATCTTCGGAAGGAATCAGCTAATAGAAAATGAAGTCAACTTAGACTATGTAAAAAGAGAAAATATTTCCTTTTACAGAAGGAAATCTGGTGGAGGGTGTGTTTATTCAGACCCATCTAATATCATGTTTTCTTTTATCACGCCATTTTTTAATAAAGATTTTGTTTTCGATAAATATTTAACTAAAGTCGTAGATTTACTTAGAGACTTAGGGTTAAATGCTGTTTTTTCTGGAAGAAATGATATCTTAATAGGTGATAAAAAAGTATCAGGAAATGCATTTTATCGTGCGAATAATCGTTCTATTGTACATGGAACAATGCTTTACAACACAGATATCTCAGTAATGGTAAAAGCTATTACACCAGATAATGAAAAATTAATCTCTAAAGGTATTGATTCTGTAAGAAGTAGAGTAACGAATATTGTTGAACATCTAGATATAAGTATTGAAGATTTTAAGAAACATTTCAAAAACAATTTATGTGACGCACATATTACCTTAACAGATGATGATATTTTAGGTATTAGAGAAATAGAAAAAACTTATCTTTTACCTGAGTTCATATATGGAAAGAATCCAAACTATACTTTAAAGAAAAAGGCCAAGACAAACGCAGGTATGATTGAAGTTTCTGTTGAATTGAAAAATAATATTGTAGTGAACATGAATATGCTAGGGGACTATTTTTTAATTGAAGATCTTAGTGATTTCTTAGCTTTGTTTACGAAGCAAGAATTTACAAGAGAAAGTTTTAATAAAATTTTGGAAAAACATAAAATAGAAGAATATATTTATAATTTAACAAAAAAACAATTTTTAGATATTTTATTTTAATCAAAGACTAAAAAATTTGTTATAATGAAATAGAGGTGCTTTTATGGAAAAAATTAAACAAACATGTTTGCATGAACAACATTTGTTGTTAAATGCAAAAATGGAAGAATTTGCTGGCTATGATATGCCAATTGTTTATGATAACATCAAATCGGAACATATTGCTGTAAGAACCAATGTAGGGATATTTGATGTTAGCCATATGGGAGAATTTTTTGTAAGAGGAACAGACGCAGAAAGATTTGTTGATCATATCTTTACCAATTGTGTAATTGGAAAAGAAGGTGGATCAGTTACCTATGGAATGTTGTGTTATGAGAATGGAACTATTGTTGATGATTTGTTAGTTTACAAATATAATTCAGAAGAATTCTTGTTGGTAGTAAACGCTAGTAATATAGCTAAGGATTACGAATGGGTTGTAAATCAAACAGGTGATTTTGATGTTACCGTTAAAAATGTATCGGATGAATATTCCGAAGTAGCGATACAAGGACCAAAGGCTGAAGCAGTTATTATTAACTTGCTAGGTATAGATTTAAGGTATCTTCAGTTCTTTCATTTTGGGACTTTTCAATTTCACAATTGCCAGGTTCTAATCTCAAGAACAGGTTATACAGGTGAAGATGGATTTGAAATTTATAGCGATACTTCTGCAATACGAGATATTTGGAAAATCTTCATGGACGCAAAAATTACTCCATGTGGTTTGGGCTCAAGAGATACGCTTCGTTTTGAAGCTGCCTTGCCTTTATATGGACATGAGATTTCTGATGAAATCACACCATTAGAAGCTGGATTAAAGTTCTTTACTAAGATTGATGAAGAAAATGATTTCTTAGGAAAGACAGCATTATTAAAACAAAAAGAAGCTGGTTTAACAAGGCGAGTTGTTGGAATTGAAATATCAAAAATGGCAATTCCAAGAGCTGGTTATAAAGTTTTTGTAGGTGAAGAAGAAGTAGGATATATTACTACAGGATACCTTTCTATCACTTTAAATAAACCAATAGCTCTAGCAATGATTAATAGACCTTATACTAAAAAAGGAACTGAAGTCCAAATACAGATAAGAAATAAATTTGTAACTGGATTTGTAAGAAATAAAAAATTCTTGAATAAAAACTATAAAACGGAGGAACTTTAATATGAGCAAAGTAATTGATGGATTAATGTACCAAGAAAGCCATGAGTGGCTAAAAAAAGTAAGCGACGATGAAGTATTAATAGGAATCACTGAATTCGCGGCTAAAGAATTAGGAAGTGTTGTATTCGTTGACTTACCTGAAGTAGGAGACGAATTAACAGCAGGGTCAGATTTTGGAGCGGTAGAATCTGTGAAAGCAGCTTCTGATCTAACATCGCCTGTATCAGGAGAAGTAATTGAGATTAATGAAGACTTAGTTGGGGAACCTGAATTAGTAAATGAAGATGCATTTAATGCTTGGTTCATAAAGGTTAAAATATCAAACCCTGAAGAACTAGATGTATTATTAAGTGCTGAACAATATAAAAAATTAATCTAGCGAGGTAATTATGTATAAGTATTTTCCACACACAGAGGAAGATCTAAAACAAATGCTCGACAAACTAAAGATTTCATCTATTGATGAATTGTTTAGTGATGTGCCAAATAATGTATTACTAAAGAAAGATTATGATCTTCCGTCAGAAATGTCTGAAATGGAAGTGAAGAATTATTTTAATGAAATTTCTAAGGATAACCAGGAATTGGTTATCTTTTCAGGACTTGGAGTCTATGATCACTATCAACCTTCTGTAATAGATGCAATAACGTCTAGACAGGAGTTTTTAACATCATATACACCATATCAACCAGAGATTTCACAAGGAACTTTACAATACATTTTTGAATACCAATCAATGATTCAAGCATTAACAGGTTTAGATGTTTCAAACGCTTCAATGTATGATGGTACAACCGCAGCAGCTGAAGCTTGTTTTATGGCTTGTAATGTAACGAGAAGAAACAAAATACTCATATCTGAGACAATCCATCCAAACACAATCGAAGTCATTAAAACTTATCTTAAATTTAAAGGATATGAATTTGATTTCGTAGGAAGTAAAGATGGCGTCTTTGACAAAGAAGATTTTAAAAATAAAATGAATAAAGACTATGCTGGAGTAATAGTACAAAACCCTAATTTCTTTGGCTTTATTGAAAATTACGAAGGCGTAAGTGATATCGTGCATGATTTAAAAGGTGTTCTTGTTCAAAACAGTGACATAAGTACTTTAGCTGTTCTAAAAACACCTAAAGAAAATGACGCTGATATTGCTTGTGGAGAATGTCAAAGTTTAGGAGCACCAGTAGCTTTTGGTGGTCCATATTTAGGATATTTAGCAACAGTTTCTAAACATGTAAGAAAATTACCTGGACGTATTTGTGGATATACAACAGATACATTAGGTAGAAGATCATATGTTTTAACGCTACAAGCGAGAGAACAGCACATTAGAAGAGCCAAAGCAAATTCTAACATTTGTTCAAATCAGTCATTAATGGCTTTGTTTGTTACAGTGTATATGTCAGTTATGGGTGAATCAGGATTAAAAGAAGTGAACAAACAATCCTACCAAAACGCACATTATTTATATAATAAATTATTAGAAACAGGAAAGTTCTTTGATAATTTCAAACAGCCTTTCTTAAAGGAATTTGTTTTGGAAACAAAAATCAACCATGACCTTATAAGAGAAGCGCTAGTAAAGAATAATATCTTTGGTGCTTATAGTTTAGAATCAATAGATGAATCTTATGAAAATCTAGTAAACTTTGCAGTTACAGAAAAAAGGACAACTGCTGAAATAGACAAATTAATAACAGTATTGGAGAGATTATCATGAGTTACGATAAACTAATTTTTGAACTTTCTAAAGAAGGAAGAAGAGCTTATTCATTAAAAAAAGCAAGTTATCCTCAATATGATATTAATGACTTAGCTAGTAATCTAAGAACTATTGAATTGAATTTACCGGAAGTTAGTGAGCTAGATTGTGTAAGACATTACACCAACATATCTAAAAAGAACTTTGGAGTAGAAAATGGTTTCTATCCATTAGGCTCTTGTACGATGAAGTATAACCCTAAAATTAATGAAGATATCGTTAAAACGACAAATTTTGCTAAACTACATCCTTATCAACCAGTAAATACGGTTCAAGGAGCATTAAAAGTATATTATGAATTACAAAAATCATTAAGTGAAATCTCCGGATTAGAAGAATTCTCTTTAAATCCTTATGCGGGAGCTCACGGAGAATTAATAGGATTGATGGTAATGAAAGAGTACCATTTATCTAGAAAAGACTTTAAGCGAAATAAAGTCATCATTCCTGATTCTGCTCATGGAACAAACCCAGCTTCTACTGTAGTTTGTGGTATGGAAGTAGTAGAAATTAAGTCTAATGCCAAGGGAATGGTTGATGTAGAGTCATTAAAATCAGTATTAAGTGATGAAATTGCTGGTATGATGTTGACAAATCCTAATACACTAGGTATATTTGAAAGTGATATCTGTGAAATTACTAAGTTAGTTCATGATGCAGGCGGTTTAATGTATTACGATGGTGCGAACTTAAATGCGATGCTTGGTAAAGTAAAACCCGGTGAAATGGGCTTTGATATCATGCACATTAATCTACACAAAACCTTCTCTACACCACATGGTGGTGGAGGACCTGGAGATGGACCTGTTGGAGTGAAAGATTTCTTAAAGAAATTTTTACCTAATCCTCAAGTTAAGAAGTTAGATGATTATTACTATATTGCAAATGAAGCAGATGCCATTGGTAGAATTTCTTCATTCTTTGGAAACTTCTTAGTAGAATTAAGAGCTTATTCATATATTTTAAACCTTGGAAAAGAGAACCTAATGCAAGTTGGTGGTTTCGCGACTCTAAATGCGAACTACGTAAGAGAATGTCTAAGAGAGGATTATATACTCCCTATCAAAGGCTATTGTATGCATGAAGTTGTGTTTGATGGTTTATTAGATAATCCAAATGATATAAAAACTTTGGATGTGGCAAAAAGATTACTTGATTATGGAATGCATGCACCAACGATTTACTTCCCATTACTATTCCATCAAGCAATAATGATTGAACCAACAGAAACAGAATCGCTTCAAACAATAGATGAATTTATTCAAGTAATGAAACAAATTGCTAAAGAAGCGAAAGAAGATCCAGAATTATTAAGAAGTGCACCTTTAAGTACACCAATCTCACGAAGTGACGAAGTATTTGCTGCGAAGCATATGATATTTAGTTACAGAGATTATTTAGAATATATAAGTAATAAATAGGAGATGATGTTATGGATATTTTTGGTTTATTTGGAATTATTGATATATTAATTGTAGCTGTAGTAGTTTTATTTTTGGTTTTAGGTTGGAAAAAAGGTTTTCTAGAAAAAGTAATAGATATGGCTTCTTCCATTTTTGGCTTAGTCGCATCTGTTCTTTTAGCGAGACCATTTTCAGGCGTTTTAAGAAATTGGATAGGAGATTCTTTAGGAACTAGCATCAACGATTATCTCTTTACCAGATTAGACGATATTGGTTTAGCGGCCTCTAACTTAACAGAGCCTAATCTTAGAGAAGCGCTAAATAGTTTCAGCTTACCAAATTTTATGGTTGATTGGATTATTGAATCAGTTGATTATAGTTCAGTAGCTACAACGATTGTGGATTCTATTTCGCCATTAATCCTGTCACTTGCACTATTAGTTATTGCTTTTATCACTTTATTCTTTGGATCAATGATTGTATTTTTCCTATTAAAAATATTAGCAAAAGGAATTACTTCGATTCCAATTATTAAACAAGTTGATAAGATATTCGGATTATTATTTGGTTTTTTAAAAGTTGCTTTGCTCGTATACATATTATTATTTATATTAGCTTTAGTAATTAATATTCCGGCAATCAATGATCTTATTTATGAATTCTTAGCAGTAGATATGCAGCTTGCCTCAGATAAGTTCAGGTTAAGTAAATATCTTTACGATAATAACCTGTTAAAGAATGTTATCAATATATTTGTAACAATATTTTAAAGAGTAAGAGCGCTAAAATTAGCGCTCTTTGTTTTAGTATTTTAAAATCTCTTTTTTTAATTCTTCAAATAAATCTTCTTGTTTAATCTTTCTTTTCTTTTCTCCATCAATAAACAACAATGCTTCTAACTTTCCACCGGCAACTGCGATATCCGCTCCCTTAGCTTCACCAGGACCATTTACAGCACAACCCATTATAGCTACAGTAATATCTTTATTTAATGTGAACAAGAATTCTTCAACTTTCTTTACGATAGGAATCAAATCATATTGAATTCTACCGCAGGTTGGACAGCTTATTAATTTTGGTTTTTTATATAATCCAAAATTACTCAATATTTCTTTAGCTACTTTAATTTCTTCAACTGGCTCAGCCGTCAATGAAACTCTAATAGTGGAACCTATTCCTTTATCTAATAATAAAGCAAGACCGATAGAAGAACTTATCGTGCCTGAAAAATCTGTACCAGCTTCTGTAATGCCTAAGTGAAGCGGATAAGGAAAAATTTCAGCTGCTAATTCATTCGCTCTTACCGTGTCTAAGACATTCGAAGACTTGATAGAAATAATAATATCCTTAAAACCAAATTTTTCTAATAATGAAACATGGTATCTAGCTGATTCAACCATAGCCTCCGGGCTTGGTCCGCCAAAAGTTTTAAGAATGTGTTTTTCAATAGAACCTGAATTAATTCCAATCCGTATCGGAATATTAAATTCGAGACATTTATCAACAACTTTTTTTACGAATTCATCAGAACCAATATTTCCAGGATTAATTCTTATCTTATCTACACCTGATTCAATTGCTTGTATTGCCAAACGATAATCAAAATGAATATCACTTACTAAAGGAATATGAATTCTTGCTTTAATTTCTTTTAAAGCAATGGCATCTTCCATATCTAAAACAGCTACCCTAACTAATTCACAGCCAGCTTCTTCTAAATCAAGGATTTGTTTCACAGTAGCTTCTATATTTTTGGTTGAAGTATTCGTCATGGATTGAATTACAACATGATTATTACCACCAATAATTAAGTTTCCAACTTTAACTTCTAATACATTATTTCTGTTATACATTTTATCACCATCTATATTATACAATAATTCTAAATTTCTATGAAAATAAATATATAAAAATTTGATTATATGTTAAAATATTATTATAGGACGGTGGCGATTTTGATAGAAATTAGAGGGATTGGAATTTCAGGTAAGAAAACCAGTGGATTAGCTTATTTATACAAGAAACAAAACACAACTTATCACAATGCGTTACCCTTTGATTCTTTAACAGAAAAGAATCGTTTAGAAAAAGTAATAGGTGAAGCGGAAACAGAAATTGAATGTATATTGCAAGCGGCTAAAAGTGGCCATAATGAAGCTTGGAATATTTTTGAAACTCACAAATTACTATTAGAAGACAAAGAACTAAGAATATATATTACAAACTTAATAGACCAAGGTTACGATTTGTTATCAGCCCTAGTTAGAACCAAAGAGGATATGGAAAGACATTTTCTCAATATGGAAGCAGAAATATTCCGTACAAAAGCATCTGACATTGAAGATGTATTTGAAAGACTTATTAAACTAGAATCAGGTAATCTAGAACCGGTTCTCTATCCAGAAAGTCCATTTGTTCTCATCTGTGATGAAATCTTACCATCAATGGTATATCAACTTCCTTTAAAATTATTAAAGGGGATTATCGTAAGATTTGGTAGTAATTGTTCACATGGAGCTATTCTTGCAAGAAATCAAAACATTCCAGTAATTATTAGATTAAAAAATCGAATAGATTTAATAAAACCCCAACAAAAAATTCTGATGAATGGGGAGTCAGGTACAATTTTCTTATTAGATGAGTAAACCTTCAAATTATTTTTGAAGGTTTTTTTAATACACATACATTCAACACATTGCAGGTATATAATAAATGTATAATAAAATAATGAACAAGTGTTTATTAATGAAGGGGGTCTATTCTATGAAGAGTAAAATCATCTTGGTTATATTTTTAGTGGTCACTATAATATCTGCACTTTTTATCAACAGTGTTACAGTGAACTATAACCTTGAGTCATATTTACCTAGCAATTCAGAAATAAAAGAAGGCATAGATGTTTATTACAATGAGTTTGGAGAAACAAGTAATGCTTACCTATCATTTAATGAAACAAGCATTACGAATGCTTTAGAAATGAAAGCGAGTTTATTAGAGATTGAAAATATTGATCAAGTTATCTATTTGGATGACTATTTTAACGCGTTAACCTACGGGATTATAAAAAGTCAGTTAGCGGATGCGCAACAAGCAACTTTAGATGCTGCAGTTGGAACATACCTAGCAATGGGTTTGAGTTATCCTGAGATTTTCTTGAATATCATGCCGTATTTTCCGGTTGAAAATCAAGTAGAACTTCAAAAAATATTTGATGGTTTTATGACTGAAGATGAAATGTTATTACAAATAGTTTTTGCTAAAACATCTTCAGATACTTTAACGGAAACAGCGGTTAATGAAATTCGTGCAGTTTTTGAAGATGCAGGTTACGACATTCATGTTACTGGCGCAGCCATTAGTACTATTTTTACCAGAACAACCATTGAAAAAGAGGTGTTAATTATTACATTGATATGTGTGCCTTTAGTTTTAATGGTATTGTTGATATTAAGCAAATCATATTTTGATATCGTTATATTTGGCTTAGTAGTTGGAGTTTCTATCATTGTTAATTTAGGAACAAATATCTTATTGCCAGATATATCTTTTATCACAAAATCAATGGCAATTGTTTTACAACTAGCAATATCTCTTGATTATGTTATTTTCTATATTAACGCTTATCATAATGAAAGAGATAAATTAACTTCAGTTGACGAATCAATTGAATTAGCAAAGAAGAAAACAAGAAAACCAATTTTAGCTTCAGCGTTAACAACGGGCGTTAGTTTCTTAGCACTTGCATTTATGCGCTTTACAATAGGCGTTGACATTGGAATTGTATTTGCGAAAGCAATACTTTTTAGTTTACTAGCAACTGTATTCTTATTACCTATTTTGATTAAAATATTTTCGAAAATAATAGACAAAACAAGAAAAAAAGCAAAAATGCAATACAACTATAGTTTTATTTCAAAATTAAATAAATTTAGATATTTCTTCTTAGTATTACTAATAGCTGTATTAGGAGTATCTGTATATTATCAATCAAAAACAGATTATACTTATGGTTCATCTAGTTTTGCTGGTAGTGTTGGGACTGAGTATCAAGACGATTTGGATTACATTACGGAGGAGTTCGGTTATAATAATAGTGTGATCATTATTCTTCCAAAAGATAACTTAGACGAGGCCGCTCTCTATAGTTCTTTAAGTCAACTAGAGTATATAGATGGCTTGACGGCTGGAGTATATTATAAAAGTCTGATAGCCGATCCGGTAGTATTAAATTTAGTTACGGAAAAGTTATATTCAGACAATTATGCAATAGTTCAATTTAATCTACTATCTGAAGTAGAAGGAGAAGATGCCTTTACTAAATACGAAAATATAGAATCTATATTAGATGACTTAGGAATTGATAATTCTTATATACTTGGAGAAACAAGTACTGCTTATCATATAAAGGATACCGTTTCCTTTGATTACAATTTAGTAATGGTTATTGCTTTACTGGCAGTAATGATTATCATATTTATTACTTTTAAGAACTTATTCTTGCCAATACTGTTGCCTTTAGTTATCGAAACTTCTGTATTCCTTACCATGACTATATTAAGTTTTATAACAGGTGAAATTATATTCTTAGCTAGTTTGATTGTATCTGCGATACTTTTAGGGGTTACAATAGACTACGCTATATTATTAGGAAAGAGTTACTTAACAGCTAGAGAAACACATCCAAGAAAAGAAAGTATTAAAATAGGTGTACAGGATGCACTACCATCTATTATTATATCCGCAACACTATTCTCAATCGCGGGGATGACAGTATTCTTAATGTCATCAATACAGACTATTTCACAAATAGGCTTAATACTTGGAATAGGTGCGATTATATCCTTGATAATTGTAGTAATTATTCTGCCGCAAATGTTATCAATATTTGATAAATGGATATGTAAAGGAAACATTAAATTAGGGGAGTAATCTTTCCCCTTTTTATTATGCGTTAAGGAAAACATCTGCGAAACCTGTTTTTTTGCTAATTTTTATCTTTTTTTAATTTATGTTATAATGAAAAAGAGGAGGATGAATGGAAATGAAAACGAAAAGACAAGTATCACTTGCAAGATCTAAAGAACTGAAATCTAGGATAGCAGATTACTTAGAAGCGAAGAAATCCATTTCCAAAGGCTTAGAAATGGAGCCTATCTTTATAAAAAGAAAAAAAGAAATCCTAAAAATATTGGAAGCCAAAGAAGAAAATTGGAATGATTGGCATTGGCAACTAAGGAATAGAATAAAAGACGTAGAAACTTTATCAAGATTCTTTGATTTGTCAGCGGAGGAAATAGAGGAGATACAAGTTGTTTCTAAAGTATATAGATGGGCTATATCGCCTTACTATTTAAGTATGATTGATCAAAGTGATTTATTTGACCCAATAAGACTATTAGCGATTCCTTGTAAATTAGAATTGCTTGACTTCCATGAATCGCTTGACCCAATGGCAGAGGAGTACACAAACCCATCAGGAGCGATTACGAGAAGATACCCTGATAGATTAATTATAAATGTCACTAATGAGTGTGCAATGTATTGTAGACATTGTCAAAGAAGAAGAAACATCGGTTCTAAAGATAGAGCGACTAATAAAACAAAAATTATTGATTCTATTGAATATATTAGACAAAATGAAGAAATAAGAGATGTGTTAATAACTGGTGGAGACCCACTTACTTTAACAAATCAAAATCTAGAATGGATATTAAAAGAACTAAAAAATATTCCTCATGTTGAAATAATCAGAATAGGTTCAAGAACCCCTGTAACAATGCCACAAAGGATTACTGATAAATTAGTTAAAATGTTAAGTAAGTATCATCCAATTTATCTGAATACGCACTTTAATCATCCTAAAGAAATAACAAAAGCATCTAAAATTGCTTGTGAGAAACTTTCTAACGCAGGTATCACTTTGGGAAACCAAGCAGTATTACTTAACGGAATTAATAATGATAAATTTATTATGCGTTGTTTGAATCAAGAACTTTTAAAGATAAGAGTGAGACCGTATTATATATTTCATGCTAAAAAAGTGAAGGGGACTCATCACTTTCAAACATCAATTGATGATGGCTTAGAAATTATGGAACACTTAAGAGGTTTTACTTCAGGACTTGCGATACCTACCTATATTGTAAATGCTCCTAATGGATTAGGGAAAACCCCTATTTTACCGCAATACCTAATTTCTAGAGGAAAGGATTATGTTACAATTAAAACTTGGGAAGGAAATGTGATTAAATATATAAATCATCCAACCGAAGATATAAAAAGTCTCAAGAAACAAGTTTAAAAGTTGTTCTAAAAAATAACTTTTAAACCAAACAAAAACAAAGAGAAAATAAACCTTGAAGTTAGCGCTTACATACGTTATAATATAATGGCGAGATAAATAATTAGATGGAGGAATTAAATTGGTTAAAGAAGATTACAAGAACTTGGGATTTGAGTGCCGTGAAACAAATGCAAATTACATATCTTATTTTAAGGATGGTAAATGGGATGAAGGTAAACTCAAAGATACAGATTGTATTACGATATCAGCTTTTTCACCAGCGCTCCATTATGGACAAGAAGCTTTTGAAGGATTAAAAGCTTATCGTAGAAGTGATGGATCAATTCAAATGTTTAGACCAACCGAAAACGCCAAGAGACTTAGACGTTCTTGTGAAAGAATGTTGATGCCTCTTGTACCAGAAGAAAAATTCATAGATGCTTGTGAACAAGTAATTAAGGCAAATATGGATTTAATACCACCTTATGGAAGTGGAGCTACTTTATATTTAAGACCTTTCATTATTGGTGTAGGAAGAAACTTAGGAGTGAAACCTGCTAAGGAATATTTATTTAGTGTAATCTGTTCTCCGGTAGGAAGCTACTTTAAAGGCGGACTTGCACCAAACAAATTTTTAATAACTGACTTTGATAGAGCTGCACCTAATGGTACAGGTGATAGCAAAGTCGGAGGAAACTATGCAGCAAGTTTATGGCCACATCAGGTTGCTTTAGACAAGGGATATGCAGATTGTATTTATCTTGATCCACTTACTCACACTAAAATTGATGAAGTAGGAGCAGCTAACTTCTTTGGTATAACTAGAGACAATAAATTCATAACACCAAAGTCAAGTTCGATACTTCCTAGTATTACGAAGTATAGTTTGATGTATTTGGCAAAAGAAAAATTAAACCTTGAAATTATTGAAGGAGAAGTGTTTGTAGATAAACTTGATATTTTTGCGGAAGCAGGAGCATGTGGTACAGCTGCTGTCATTTCACCTATAGGTAGAATTGATGTTGGGAATAAACAACATGTATTCTATAGTGAAACAGAAGTAGGACCTATTACAAGAAAACTATATGATCTATTAATGGGAATCCAATTTGGAGATATTGAAGCTCCAGAAGGTTGGATTCATATAGTCAAATAAATATTAGCAAGCTAGATGTAAATCATCTAGCTTTATCTATTATAAACTTACCAAAAACGTTATAATAATCAAGCAGATACAAAGAATAAAATATTTAAAAATCATATAAGCAATAAATGTGTAAAAAATAATAATAAGGCTAAAAAATACTTGTTTTAAAAGCGCTTTCATTGTATAATTTATTATGTAAAAAGATAATTAATAGAAAGGTATAATAACGGACTTTTAAAAATGGACAATAACCTTAATATTAAATCTTTTTTTTATGAAAAATAATATAATAAGCGATTGAAAAACAATCGATTAAATAAAAAGAAATGAAAGAGGCGAGCAAATTGTTTAATAGCGTATATTTAAATGAATTGTTTGAAAAAACAAGAGAAAGAAATTCTTCACAACCAGAATATTTACAAGCGGTAGAAGAATTCTTCGAATCAATGGACTTTATTGTATGTAATGATCCTAAGATTGAAAAAAATGCAATCATGGAAAGAGCCATCGAGCCTGAAAGAACTATCAAATTTAGAGTTACATGGGTAGATGACAAAAATGTAGTAAATGTGAATCGTGGATACAGAATTCAGTTTAATTCTGCAATAGGACCTTATAAAGGCGGTCTAAGATTCCATCCGTCTGTTAATGAATCAATTCTTAAATTTTTAGGTTTTGAACAAACCTTTAAAAATGCACTTACTGGACTTCCAATGGGTGGCGGTAAAGGTGGTTCAGACTTTGATCCAAGAGGAAAAAGTGACAACGAGATTATGAGATTCTGTCAAAATTTCATGCAAGAACTATATCGCCATCTAGGACCTGATACAGATGTACCTGCTGGAGATATTGGCGTTGGATTTAGAGAAATCGGATTTTTATATGGAATGTACCGTAAAATAAAAAACGAAAACACTGGAGTTTTAACGGGTAAAGGCTTATCATATGGTGGCTCATTAGTAAGAAAAGAAGCAACTGGTTATGGAGTATGTTATTTTGTAGCTGAAATGTTAAGAGTATATCGTAATGATAACTTTGAAGGTAAAAAAGTAATTATCTCTGGTTGTGGTAAAGTTGGTATGCACGCAGCTTTAAAAGCACAAGAACTTGGCGCTTCAGTTATCGCTATGTCGGATATCAATGGTTATGTTCATGATGAAAATGGATTAGACTTAAATATCATTAAAATGTTAACTGAAAAAGCACCTGAATTTTCACAAAAATATTTAGAATATAGACCATCTGCAATTTATGAAGATTCTCCTGTAAGGATGTGGGGAGTACCTTGTGATATCGCATTACCATGTGCTACACAAAATGAACTTCCACTTGATGGAGCAAAGAAATTAGTAGAAAACGGATGTTTCTTAGTGGCTGAAGGTGCTAATATGCCTACTACTTTAGACGCTACTAAATATTTGCAACATGCTGATATATTATTCGCACCTGGGAAAGCAGCTAATGCTGGTGGTGTAGCAGTTTCTGGTCTTGAAATGAGTCAAAATGCGCAACATTATCCTTGGACTTATGCAGAAGTAGATCAAAAATTAGAATTTATCATGGCTGATATCTTTAAAAAAGTTTATACAGAAGCAAGAAAATATACAGATCATAGAAACTTAGTAGTTGGAGCGAACATTGCTGGATTTATGAGAGTTTATCAAGCAATGCTCGAACAAGGGATTCTTTAATGTCTTTTATTGTAAGACCTAAGATATTACTACCAATTAAATCTATCGACATGGGAAAATGGGCAGTAGTAGCTTGTGATCAGTTTACATCTGAACCGGAATACTGGGATGAATTAAAAACAATTGTAGATAACGTACCATCCACCTATCATTTAATACTACCAGAAGCATACTTAGAACATGATATGGTTCACAACATCAATAAAGTTAACAATAATATGCAACTATATTTAACGCATAACTTATTTGTAGAACATGATGGATTCGTATTAGTAGAACGTAAAACGCCTTTTGTTAAAAGGCGTTTAGGTTTGGTTATAGCGATTGATTTAGAAGAATATCAATATCAACCAGATAAGTCAGGAAAAATACGAGCTACTGAACAAACAGTTCCTGAAAGAATTCCTCCTCGAGTTAAAATCAGAGAGAAAGCACCGATTGAATTACCTCATGTATTGGTTTTAATGGATGATAAATTAGATTTAGTAATCGAAGATTTGTATAAAAATAGAAAAAACTATGAACTGTTGTATAATTTCCCACTAAATATGAATGGTGGTCACATTAAAGGTTACAAAATTACTGAAACTGAAGCTATTATTAAAAGAATTGAAGATTTAACTGATGATATAGGATTGATAGTAGGGGATGGTAATCATTCCTTAGCTTCTGCCAAAGTATGTTGGGAAAATCTAAAATTAAGTTTATCAGAAGAAGAACTATTAGATCATCCAGCAAGATATGCTTTAGTAGAATTACTTAGTCTATACGATGAAGGTTTAACTTTTGAACCAATCCATAGAGTTATCTTTAATGCAAGTGATGATCTAGTTAAAGGATTAACTAATATATTAGATGGAGATGAAACATTAAGGCTTTTTAGAAAAAAAGAAGAAATAACTATCAAAGTTCCTGATAATCCTTTTACTTGTATTAAGATTATCCAAGAATATTTAGATAATTATCTAGAACAACATCCTGAAGCAACTATTGATTTTGTTCATGGCTTAGAAAACACAAAACAAGTAGTAAGAAAACACGAAAATTCTTTGGCGATAACAATGCCACCACTTAAACGTGATTTATTGTTACCGTATATCAGAGATTTTGGCGTTTTACCAAGAAAATCATTCTCCCTTGGAGAAGCAGTAGAAAAACGTTATTATTTAGAAGGAAAAAGAATATTAAAGTAAAAAAGGAGTAAATTATGAAAAGAGTATACAATTTTTCAGCTGGACCTGCAGTATTGCCTGTTCCAGTATTAGAAAAAGCAGCTAGTGAAATGCTTTGTTATGGTAATTCTGGTATGTCAGTAATGGAAATGAGTCACCGTTCAAAAGACTTTCAAAAAATTATTGATGAGGCTGAAGCAGATTTAAGAAAACTTTTAAACATTCCTAATAATTACAAGGTATTATTTTTACAAGGTGGGGCTACCACTCAATTCTCAATGGTTCCACTTAACTTATTTAGAAACGGAGTTGTTGATTTTATTAACACAGGAGCTTGGTCTAAAAAAGCTATCTCAGAAGCAAAGAGATATGGTAGGGTAAATGTCTTGGCAACAAGTGAAGATTTAAATTTTAGTTATATCCCGAATTTAGACAACTTAAATATTTCTGAAGATGCTGACTATGTTCACATTGTTCAAAACAATACAATTTATGGAACTAAATTTACAAAACTTCCTGATACAAAAGGAAAGTTATTGGTTTCAGATATGTCTAGTAATATATTATCAGAACCTATTAATGTGGAAGACTATGCATTAATCTTTGCTGGTGCTCAAAAAAATATTGGACCAGCAGGTACTACAATTGTTATCATTCGTGAAGACCTTATAACAGATAAGTATTTGGATTCAACACCAATTATGCTTCAATATAAAATTCATGCAGATAAAGGTTCAATGTATAATACACCACCGACTTATGGAATATATATTTGTGGTCTTGTATTTAAACATCTTTTAGAAACTGGTGGAGTAGAAGCTAAGTACCAAGAAAACCTTAAAAAAGCAAACTTGCTCTATGACTTTTTAGATAATTCTAAATTGTTTAGAGGTGTCGTAGCAAAAGAAGACAGATCGATTATGAATGTTACCTTTGTTACAGGTAAACCAGACATTGATGCTTTGTTTATCGCTCAAGCGAAAGAAAATGGACTTGTTAATCTTAAAGGACATCGTTCAGCTGGTGGTATGAGAGCATCTATCTATAATGCTATGCCTTATGAAGGCGTAAAAGCTTTAGTAGATTTCTTAGCAAAATTCGAAAGTGAGAACCTATAATGAAGGTCGGATGTTTAAATAATATCTCAGCAATCGGTTTAGGCTACTTAACAAAGGATTACCAAGTAATGGACTCACCTGAAAATGCTGACTTAATAATTGTAAGATCAGCAAGTATGCATGACTATCAAGTGAATGACAATTTAATCGCAATCGCAAGAGCGGGTGCTGGTGTAAACAATATCCCTTTAGAAGCAATGGCTTCAAAAGGTGTTGTTGTATTCAACACTCCTGGTGCTAATGCGAATGGGGTTAAAGAAATAGTGATAGCTTCTATGTTGTTAGCTTCAAGAGATATCGTTGGTGGTATTAATTGGGTAAAAAACAATTTAGATGATGAAAATATTCTTAAAAACATAGAAAAAGCTAAAAAAGCTTTTGCTGGTACTGAAATACTAGGAAAAACAATTTCAGTAATTGGTTTAGGTGCTATTGGTGGTAAGGTTGCGAATGCTTGTTTTGATTTAGGTTTAAAAGTGTATGGCTATGATCCTTATGCTAGTGAAAAAGCATTAAAACTTTTAAAACCTGGTATTGAAGTGTGTAATGACTTAAACAAACTTTATGAAGTTTCAGATTTTATCTCACTTCATTTACCATTATTAGATTCAACAAGAGACTTCTTTAATGAAGCAGTAGCTGAAAAAGTGAAAAAAGGATTAGTGTTACTTAACTTCAGTAGAGACGGCTTGGTAAAAGATTCTGCAATAGAACTTGCATTAAGTTCAGGAACTGTTGCTAAGTATGTAACAGACTTCCCTAGTCACTTTGTAGCGAACCTCCCAAACGTAATAGCGATTCCGCATTTAGGAGCCTCAACCGAAGAATCAGAAGTGAATTGTTCTGTGATGGCTGCGAAACAATTAATGGCATATAGTGAACTTGGAGAAATTATCAATTCAGTTAATTTTCCTAACGTTGAACTAGGTTCTATATCAGGAACTAACAGAATGGTTATTCTTGCAAAGAACAATGATTCATTAGTTGAGAATATTGATAAAATCATACATCAAATGAAATCTGATGTTAAAATGTCAGTTAGTAAATTTAAAAATGATTACGGTGTTTTTGCTTATGATTTCAAAAAATCAATAAATCCAGAAACATTAGAAGAAATCAAAAAAATAAATGGAGTATTAAGACTTAGATACCTATAAAATTAAGCGCCTTTTCGAGGGCGTTTTCTTTAGTAATTAGGCTAAAAATGTTAAAATATGGCTAATAATCTACAATATAAAGTATTGACTAAAAAAAACCTTGCTTTTTTGGTCAATAAATTATAAAATATATTAGTAATTGAATGGAGGGTCGTTTTATATGAGAACACAATTTACTTTAAAATGTACAGATTGTAAATCGGAAAATTATACACTTACAAAAAATAAGAAAACTCATCCAGATAGAATGGAAGTTAAAAAATATTGTCCAACATGCAAGAAATCAACAGTGCATAAGGAAAAGAAATAATTTTTTGTAATTACGCATCCAAAAGGATGCTTTTTTTCTTTTTAGATTTGAAACGAATAAGATACAATAGAATTACTTAGAGGTGAATTTATGAGAAATTATATAATTGGAATTGACATAGGTGGAACAAGTATTAAGTTTGGCAAGTTTGACCTAGAAGGAAATCTTTTAGATAAATGGACTATTCCTACAAATAAAGAAAATTTGGGAGAATCTATCCTAACAGATATCGCTAGGTCAATTAGTGAAAACCAAGCATTAAATACTATTAAAGGTATTGGCTTTGGAGTTCCTGGTCCTGTTAAACATGATGTAGTTATTAGCTGCGTAAATCTTGGCTGGGGAAGAAAACATATCGTTGATGAATTTAAAGCAATTATCAATGATCCTGAAATCAAAGTGAAAGCTGCGAACGACGCAACAATTGCTGCGGCCGGAGAGATGTATAAAGGAATAGCAAGAGGTTACAAAAACGTTGCGTTATTCACTATCGGAACTGGTGTTGGTGGTGGAATCATCGTGAATAAAGCATTAGTAGAAGGTGTTAATGGCGTTGGTGGCGAACTAGGTCATATACCTGTTGACTTTAAACATAACTTTAAATGTAATTGCGGAAACCTTGGCTGTCTTGAAACAGTTGCTTCAGCGACTGGTATCATTAATATTGCTAAGGAAAACTTAAGGAAATCAAAAGCTAAGAGCTTATTGAGACGTTTTAATACCTTTAGCGCTAAAAAAGTTATTGATTATGCAAAAGAGGGAGATTTTATCGCTAAGAAGTCTTTAGAGGAGTCAATGCGTTATCTAGCACAAGCAATGGCTGCGATAACTTATACAATCGATCCTGAAATAATTGTTATTGGTGGTGGAGTTTCTAATGCCGGACCATATATTATTGAACTAATAGAAAAATACTACTATGAAATGGTAAAACCATTTATTACTCAAGCTAACTTCGCGATAGCTACTCTAGGAAATGAAGCGGGCATATACGGTTGCTGCTACTTGGTGAAATGATGAAAATTAAACTATTTAAAGAGAACTTAGCTCAAGTGAATTCTTATCTATTAATTAAAAAGAAGAAAGCAATACTGATAGATCCAGGATTTAACGGAGAAGCCATAATTAAATACCTAAAAGAAAATGAAGTAGTTATTGACTATGTCATTTTGACTCATGGTCATTTTGATCATATTAAAGATTTAGAATTACTAGCTAAAGAAGGTAGTTTCGAGCTATTTGTAACGAAAGAGGATAAGTTTTTGTTATTTCATGATGAACATAATTATGCAAAAGCCTTTGGTTCAAGTTTCAAACTTCCAAATAATATAACAATAAAAGAAGTAGCGAATAATGACAGTCTAAAATTGTTAGAGGAAACATTTAAAATATATTCAACTCCAGGACATACGAAAGGGTCTATCTGTATTTCATATCAAAGGACTCTATTTACTGGAGACACTTTATTTTATAACTCAGTAGGAAGAACAGACTTATATTCAGGTAATCAATCTGAATTATTTAAGTCAATCGACTTATTAAAAACAAAATTTGGTAATGATACTTTAATTTACCCAGGACATGGTGAATCTGGCAAAATGAAAATTGTAAAAGATATCAACCCGTTTTTATAGAAAAAACACTTACCTTAGCGTAAGTTTTTTTTATCCTTATTTATATATAATTAATTATTTTGTGATATAATTGTGAAACTTAGCACTCTACTCTTGACAATGCTAAAAACTTGGTATATAATACATTTAGCATTCAAAGTATCAGAGTGCTAAGAGAGGTGAATTAGATGACATTAAGGCAAGAAAAAATTCTAAAACTTATCGTTGATGAATATGTTAAAAGCGCTGAACCTATCGGTTCAAAAACTCTTGCAGAAATTCTTGAAGTATCTTCAGCGACGATTAGAAATGATATGTCTGAACTTGAAGATTTGGGCTTTATAGAAAAAACTCATACATCTTCAGGTAGAGTTCCTTCAGAAAAAGGCTATCGTTATTATATAGAAACAATAGTTAAAAACTTAGATGAAGAAACAAATGGATTTATTGAATTTGAAGAGATATTTGATAAAGATATCGCTCGCGATGACATTATCAAAGAAGCTGTAAACTTGTTATCAGAAGCAACGAATTGTACGGCTATATCATTAGGTCCCAATGCTTATAATTCAAAAGTAAAGAAAATACAATTAGTACCAATTTCCTCTCATCAAGCATTAATTTTAGTGATTACTAATTTTGGGTATGTAGAATCAAGACAAATAAATGTATCAGAAATTATTGATCTTGAAGAACTGACAAAAGTTATCGACCTTCTAAATGAAATGTTAGTCGATACACCAATTTCAAAGGTCTCAGAAAAATTACATTATGAGATTCAACATAGTCAAATTAAAGAATTGCTTAAATATCGTGAAACAATCGTTGATTCATTTATAGAAGCATTTCAAAGATTCGCTAGATCTAGATACTATTTAACTGGCTCTAGTAATATGCTCTATCAACCTGAATTTAATGACATTCAAAAACTAAGAGAATTCCTATCTACTATCGATAACAATGAGATATTCAAAATTGTCGATCAAGATTCAGAGGGTATCTCAGTTAAAATAGGTAGTGAAAATCAAATAACAGCAATGAGTGACTGTACAGTAATATCCTCATCATATAATACATTAGATGGTGAAAAAGCAACCATTTCATTAGTGGGTCCAAAAAGAATGGACTACAGAAAAGTAATTCCTTTAATGAAATACATCGCTAAACATATTGCTAAACTTTACGAAGAGGAGTAAAAACATGAGTGAAGAAAAAGAAAAAGTAACGAAAGCTTCTGAAACGGAAGAACCGAAAGAAGCGATGGATTCTAAAGAATCAAAGGAAAAAGCAAAGAAAAAGAAGAAATCAAAACCAGAAGATCAAATACTTGAAATCCAAGAAGAACTAGCGGAATTAAAAGATAAATATTTTAGAAGCTTAGCTGAAACTGAAAACTTCAAGAAACGTTTGAACGAAGATTTGAAAAGAGAAAGAAAATATGCTGGATACACTCTAGCAAATAGTCTGATTGATTCAATTGAAATCTTTAACCAAGCACTTAATATGGAAACGAACGATCCAAACTTAAAAAACTTCTTATACGGTTTTAAAATGATTGACGACATGATTTTTAATGCAATGAAAGAAGAAGGAGTATCTGTTATTGATACTAAAGTAGGAGCGACATTCGATCCAACAAAACAAGAGGCGATGGACAAAGAATATGATCCAGAGAAACCTTTAAACACAGTATTAAAAGTAGTGAAAAAAGGATATTTATTTAAAGACAGAATATTAAGACCTAGTATGGTCGTTATTAATATAAAAAAAGAAACAGAAAATAACGAAATTATAATAGAAGAAACAGAAGAAGGAAAGGAAGAATAATAATATGAAAATAATAGGTATTGACTTAGGTACAACAAATTCATGTGTATCTGTAATGGAAGGAAAAGAAGCAAAAGTAATTCCAAATTTAGATGGAAACAGAACAACTCCATCTGTAGTAGCATTTAAAGACAACGAAGCTCAAGTTGGTGAAGTAGCAAAAAGACAAGTTATCACTAACCCAAATACCGTTTATTCAATTAAAAGAAAAATGGGAACTAACGAAAAAGTTTCAGTTAATGGTAAATCATATACACCACAAGAAATCTCAGCAATGATTTTAAGAAATTTAAAAGAATCAGCTGAAGCATACTTAGGGGAAAAAGTAACGGAGGCTGTTATTACAGTTCCTGCATACTTTAATGATGCTCAAAGACAAGCAACAAAAGACGCTGGTAAAATTGCTGGCTTAGATGTAAAGAGAATTATCAATGAGCCAACTGCAGCTGCTTTAGCATACGGTATTGATAAAGGCGGTAAAGAACAAACAGTTTTAGTATTTGACTTAGGTGGAGGAACATTCGATGTTTCTATCCTTGAATTAAGCGACGGAACATTCGAAGTTATCTCAACAGCTGGTAACAACCACTTAGGTGGAGATGATTTTGACCAAAAAATCGTTGATTGGTTAACAAGTGAATTCAAAAAAGAAACAGGAGTTGACTTATCAAAAGATAAAATGGCATTCCAAAGATTAAGAGATGCAGCTGAAAAAGCTAAAAAAGAATTATCATCAATTACAAAATCTCAAATCTCATTACCATTCATCTCAATGAACGCGTCAGGACCAGTCCATTTAGAAAAAGAATTAACAAGAGCGAAATTCAATGAATTAACTCATGACTTAGTACAAGCAACAGTAGAACCAGTTAGAAGAGCATTAAAAGATGCTAAAATGACTGCTAAAGATATTGATGAAGTATTATTAGTAGGTGGTTCAACAAGAACTCCTGCTGTTCAAGATGCTGTTAAGAAGATTTTAGGAAAAGAACCAAACCGTTCAATTAACCCTGATGAAGTAGTAGCTATGGGTGCTGCAATTCAAGGTGGAGTGTTACAAGGTGATGTTAAAGACGTTTTATTATTAGATGTTACACCACTTTCACTAGGTATTGAAACATTAGGATCAGTATTTACAAAACTAATTGAAAGAAACACAACAATTCCTACATCAAAATCACAAGTATTCTCTACTGCACAAGATAATCAACCAACGGTTGACATTCACGTATTACAAGGTGAAAGACCAATGGCTAGAGATAACAAAACGCTTGGGCATTTCCAATTAAGCGACATTCCACCAGCAAGAAGAGGAATTCCTCAAATCGAAGTTAAATTTAATATCGATGCGAATGGTATTGTTAACGTATCTGCTAAGAACGTAGCTACTGGAAAAGCAAACTCAATCACAATTCAATCAGACACATCTTTATCAGATGCTGAAATTGAAAGACTTGTAAGAGAAGCGGAAGAAAATGCAGAAGCTGATAAAGTGAAACGTGAAGAAGCAGACCTTAAAAATGAAGCAGATCAATTAATCTTTGTTACAAAGCAAGCTCTAGAAGATTTAGGAGATAAAGTTACTGACAAAGAAAAGAAAGATGCTGAAAGCAAAATTGCAGACTTAGAAGAAGCGTTAAAAACAGAAGATACAGATAAAATCAAATCTGCTAAAGATGCCTTAGAAAAATCTGCTCAAGCATTATCTGAAAGAGTTTATAAAGAACAACAAGCTCAACAACAAGGAGCGGAAGGTCAAGGACAACCTGGACCAGATTATACGCAACCAGAAGAAGACGATAAACAAGACGACGATGTATTTGATGCGGATTATAAAGAAATGTAATATAATTAGTAGCGCTTCGGCGCTACTATATTAATTTGAGGTGTGAAAATGGCAAAAAAAGATTACTACGAAGTCCTAGGAATTGGAAAATCCTCTTCTGAAGACGAAATAAAAAAAGCGTATAGAAAACTAGCAAAAAAATATCATCCAGATGTATCTACTGAAAGTAATGCTGAAGAGAAATTCAAGGAAGTGCAAGAAGCTTATGAAGTATTAAGCGATGCTCCTAAGAAAGCTCAATATGATCAATTTGGTCATGCGGCATTTGACCAAAGCCAAGGCTTTGGTGGACAAGGTGGATTCGGACAAGGCGACTTTGACTTTGGAGATATCTTTAGTGCATTTTTCGGTGGCGGTCAAAGAACTTCAAGAGGGTCATCTAATAGACCTCGAAAAGGAAATGATATTCAAAGAAGAATGACAATATCATTTGAAGAATCAATTTTTGGTAAAAAAGAAAAGATTAGAATACCGGTATATGATGAATGTCATGTTTGTCATGGCTTAGGTGCTAAATCTAAAAGTGATATTAAAGCTTGTTCTCGATGCCATGGTTCAGGTACGGTTGTAGTTGAACAACAAACACTTTTTGGTAGAACACAAACTAGAACAACCTGTCCTACTTGTAATGGAACAGGTAAAGAAATAATTAATAAATGCTCTAACTGTAATGGTGAAGGTGTTGAAAAAATAAATAAAGAAATAGAAGTAAATGTACCAAAAGGTATCGAAACTGGTCAACAAATCCGTTTAGAGAACTTTGGTAATAAAGGCTCTAATGGTGGACCTAACGGTGATTTATATATTGTATTTGAAGTAAGACCTTCTGACACTTATGTTAGACAAGGTGATGATATAATTATTAATGTCCCAATAACATTTGCTCAAGCTGCATTAGGAACCGAAATTGAAGTTCCAACGGTGTATGGACAAGTATTATTGAAAGTACCATCAGGAACACAATCTGATGCAAAATTCAGATTACGAGGAAAAGGTGCTCCAAATGTTAGAACTAAAGTAAAAGGGGATCAACATGTTATTTTAACTGTTGTAACACCTTCTAAGCTTACGAGAGAACAAAAGAAAGTCTTTGAACAACTTTCAAAAGTTGAAGATACGCCTCAAAAGAATAAAAATTTCTGGTCTAAATTTAAAGATAATTTCAAATAATTTAAATTAAACAAAAACACTAGTAGTTTACAGTAAACTTACTAGTGTTTTTTTGTTGCTACATTTAATAATAATTTCGGAAATCAAGTTGTATATGCAATATAAAAATGTTAATATATTGTTATGCATATATGTTCATTACTGGTAAATGTTCTTAAATAGTAAACCTTAAGAAGATTTTTATGCATATTGTTGAAACACTCCAGTAATGTATTCAGACATAAGCGGATATTCATTTAAAAGTATATTTAATGATATCCGTGTTTGGTGGAATTCTGTACCAGATAATGTGGGTTATAAGTCTTCTGGTAGCTCAGTATGGAAATACGTTGGTTCAGCATTACTTGGTGTAGGAATGAGTGGGGGCTCTAATTACTTCGATTATGCAGGAAAACTTATTACATGGAACAGAGGAAACTTATATGGAGCAGTTTCATCATCCTTAACTTGGATTGGAGGAGGAATAACAATTCTTTCTATGCTCTATGAATATGGAGAAATATGGAACTCTGACAATGGTAATACTAATGGAAATAGGCTAATAAAATGCTTAATTGAAACAACCAAAACAGTATCGACAATATTTGCTATAAGTGGTTTCGCTACAATCGCAGGGGCGTCACTAGCTGCAACGGGAACACTCTTAGCAACTCCAGTCATTCTGGCTGCTGTTGCAGTTATAGGGGTTGTATTAATTGTAAATTATGGGGCAGATTGGTTATATGATGAGCTTGATATAGAGTGAAAGGGGAATAACATGACTACTTATAAGTACAAAAAACATATAGTAATAGTTCAATATATTTTTGTTGGAACGGTTATTCCGGTAATAGCTTTACTATCAACTTTGAGATTATTTTCCATAGAAAGATTAAATCAAAATGTGATTATTACACTTTTTATAGTATGGTTATTATTTAATTTCGGACTTGTTGTGACACTTTTACATAAACTAATTGTTAGTCACGACGCATTATGCAATAAACTTATCATTGGATCTAATACAATAAAATGGAGAGAAGTTAATTCAATTAAATTTAGAGCATTCAGAAAGAGAATAACTATTCAACAAGATGATAAAAAGAGAATAGTGATATGCTCTGATTACAATGACTTTGAAAAACTATGCATTCAAATATGGGAGTTGTTAAAAGACTTCGGAAAAGAGTAGATTATTCCAAGAGATTTAGAAATATATTTTAGAAATTTAATGAAAAATGTTTAGGGAAAGATATTATTTTATGTCTAATAAAACCTATAAACAGATTTCTTTTCTTATGAATCTACAATTATATAGATTGTCAAAAATTTGCAATAGAATACTTTTTTAAAATGAAGTCAACTTAAAGAAGACCAACCCAAAAGCACTTATTTGAGGGGCGTTTCACATTTATTGACAAGGTGTAGTGCTTATGTCTGAATACATTACTCCAGTAATGTATTCAGACATAAGCGGAACCTATGCGGTTTTTAATAATTATATAGGTGGATCTCATTCGTTAGCAAATCATGTGAACAAAACAAGTCAATCATTTAAATTGATTTATGATCCTTATATAAGTACAATTTTGGGTAATGTGTCCTACACAATCACTGAATCAGATAAAACCGCTAGTTTATTTTATACTTATTCGAGTTTTGGAACAGCATCTGCTAAATATGGAGCGGGTATTAATTTAGCTGGTTGGATTGGATTATATGGGTTTGTTTCAACTCCAGGGGATTTCGGTATGGGTGTTCAAATAACGCCGTGGGTCCATGCATCAGGACAAATAGGTTTGAGTGGTATAGGAGTTTCAGTAGGAATTAATATTGGGAATACAGCACATGATATTTCGGTTAATGTTGGTTGGGTAACTGTTGGCATTTTTGTAATAGCTACTTTACCAATTCCAGGAGCAAGAGCTGTTGCAACTACAGCTGCAGCAATCATTATTGTGGTTGGTATTATTCAATATGGAGATGGAGGATATTACTTCTAATGGTACAAGATATTACTTATTATGAGAATACATATAAATATAGACAGAGGATTATAATAGCGGCAATTTTGTTTGTTATTGGTTTTGTTATTGGTGTTTGTGCGATAATTGTATATCATATTATAAAGCCTATTGATGTTTTAGAAATTTATCAACCAAAAGGAGAAGAGTTTCTCATTACTATAATATGTATGGTTTTCTCGATTCTCTTTGGTGTTTCAGCATATAGATTAAATAACTATGTACAATCCATTCATATAGACAAAAGCGATATTAGATTAGTTGTTAAAAAAAAGGAAATAACTTTATGTAAATCCGATTTAGAGAATTTTCAAATTCGTATAAATTACTTGTTTCAAATAGAATATATTCTAAATTTTAAAAATATAACTAATGTACTTATCATATCAAGTAAAAGAAGGGTATATTAAATATTCTAAATAGTATTATTAAGCAAAACAAAGAACAAACTAAGATTTGAGTTGGAAAAACACTGTTTTACAGAGAAATAAGAAATAGGATAACATAAATATTTCAATAAATAATTATCTATGAAAATAAGGACAGGTTAAAGAAGCGTGTTGTTAAGATGTATTTTAGACATATTGACAATATGGAATGCTTATGTCTGACTACATGACTCCTGTGATGTTACAGTATTCCATTACATAACAACAGTTTTTTAATCTGAAGACAAGTGCATATTACAACATTTAAGAATAAATATGTTATTGGCTTTAAAACTTCATAATATTCAGTTTTTTTAAATTGTATGTTAATAATTTGATGTATGTATTCTATACTATAAATTGCATTAGTTTTGTTTGCTAACCTAAAAACTTGTAAATATAACATTTTTTTGGTATAATACTGTTGAGGTGATAATATGCTAAAAAGATCAATGTACATGAATACTTTAATTGATTGTATAGATAATGGAATGGTTAAACTTTTAGTAGGAGTTAGAAGAAGTGGAAAATCAACACTGCTAAAAATGCTTATAAAACATATGCTTGACAATAAAATAAAATCCGATCAGATTATTGAAATCAATTATGAAATGATTGAATATGATTATCTAAAAGATAAGAATACGCTTCATGACTATGTTTCAAAACGTGTACACCCTAGTAAAAAAACTTATCTATTTATAGACGAAGTTCAGGAGATACCTGAGTGGGCTAGAGTAGTTAACTCATTGAAAGTAACTTTTAATATAGATATATATGTTACAGGATCAAATGCAAGAGTATTCACAGGAGAACACCTAACGTTTTTAGCTGGAAGATATATATCTATTAATGTCTATCCTTTAAGTTTTGCTGAATTGTGTAGTTTTTTAGGTGAAAAGAGTAGTATTAACAAATATAACGACTTTTTAGATAGTAGTTTTCCAGGAATAGTATTACAACAAAATAAGAAATTAAAAAGCATTATGAAGCAAGATTTATTTGATACAATATTTGAAAGAGATATTATATTGCGAGGTAAAATTAGAAATGAAAGTATCTTCTTCAAAGTAGCTCGATTTATTTTGGAACACATCGGTTCTATGATTTCTATAAATAAAATTCGAAACACATTAGTTTCAAATAGTAATAACGTATCTTATGAAGCAGTAGATAATTATATAAATCTAATGGTTAAGTCATACTTTTTATATCCTTGTTATAGATATGATATTAAAGGTAAAGAGATATTAAAGACAAATAACAAATTCTATGTTGTAGACTTTGGTATTAGACAAAAAATTATACCTAACTCCGAAACTAACACAGGAAGAATTTTGGAAAATTTTATTTTTCTTGAATTGGTTAAACATGGATATAATGTGTATGTTGGTAAAGTTGGAAGAGATCACGAGATAGATTTTGTTGCAACAAAGGATAATAAAAAGATGTACATACAAGTATCTGAATCCATAATTAATCCCACTACAAGAGAGAGAGAAATAAAACCTTTTAAACAAATTAAAGATATGGGAGACCGCTTAATAGTTTCACTGGATACTATTAAGTATAAATCTGAATATTTTAATCATGTATCTCTATTGGAGTTCATTGATATTATTGAATAATATATACTTTTTCAATTTTGCTAACAATCCAGTCATGTATATAGATACAATTTACATAATATCATCAAAACAGAAGATTTTACTTCTGTTTTTTTATAAAAAAACTGCGGATATTTGGTATAATACATATATGGAAGAAATATACGCAAAAACTATTCTACAAAGAAGTAAAGCCTCAATGGATGGCTGGATTTATCAAGACTATAACATGAACCTTTATCGTGGTTGTTCACATGGATGTATCTACTGTGATTCCAGGTCTCTTTGTTATGGAATTGATAACTTTGATTTAGTAAAACCGAAGAAAGATGCTATAAAGATACTTGAATTAGAGTTGATGTCCAAAAGAATTAAAGGAGTGTGTGCTATGGGGTCGATGTCTGATCCATATAATCCTTTGGAAAAGAAATTAGAATTAACAAGAAATGCACTTAAACTATTCTACAAATATGGATTTGGTACGTCCGTTATTACAAAAAGCGCTATGGTTACAAGGGATATAGATTTATTCAAACTAATAAATATAAACAAATCAGTTATTGTCAATATAACAATTACGACAGTGGACAATGAATTACAAAAACTAATCGAACCAAACTCATCAACTACTCTTGAGAGATTTAAAGCAATTAAACAATTAAACGAAGCAGGGATAAAAGCTGGCCTTATGTTAATGCCTATTCTTCCATATATCAATGATTCAATAGAGAATTTAGATAAACTAATCGAATTAGCAAGAGAATACAAGGCTCATCACATCTTTGCAATCTTTGGAGTAACTTTAAGAGATAGACAAAGAGAATATTACTATAAACATCTAAAAAAACTCTTTCCTGGAATTGTTGACAAATATAAAGAAAACTACGGTGAATCTTACTCTTGTCAATCACCAAACGCAAAAATGCTATACGAACATCTCACTAAGAAATGTGAAGAGTATAAGATACTTTATAAGATAAAATCCATCAATGAAAGTTTCCTAAAAATCCCCAAGCAGCTTGCTTTAGAACTATGAATCCAATTTTTTGGATTCTTTTTATTTTACTATTTACATTACAATTAAAATGCGGTATAATATAAACACGTTATGTATAAAATGTTATTGCATAAACAGTTTATATAGAGGAGGTGAGATAATGACGAATTCTGGTGAATATATAAGAGGCTTTACAAATTATATTATTCTTTCTATTTTAAGTGAATTTGATAGTTACGGCTATGAAATAACGAAGATAATTGAATCAGTAAGCAAACAAAACTTTCAGCTTACTGAAGCAACACTATATATTGCTCTTAAGAAGATGAAGCAGAATGAATTAATAAATAGTTATTCTAGTAAGAACAAAAAAGGAATGAATAGACGTTATTATCAAATTACTCCAAAAGGCAAAGAGAAGCTGAAACTTTTTAGAAAAGATTGGGTAATGATTGAAGCTACCTTATCAACACTAGTTAGTGGCAGTTTTAAATATAATAAAGAAAAATAGGATGTGATATTATGGATTTATACAACATTATACCAAAGCAATTCTTCAGTCCCTTATGCAGCAAGAACCAAAAAGTTTATTTAGCTTGTATTTTAGAATTATTCAAGGTCTATGAAAAAGGTTCTATTTTAGGTATGGAGAAGACATTAGCAAAACAAACAATCATGGATTACCTTGAGCTACATCCAATAGATGAAGAAATTGAAGGAACGGAAGCAGAACAAGAAATTACAAACAGAGACAGAGCTAATCAGATTCTGAGAAGATTAGAAGAATGCGAATGGATTGATGTCGATGTTAATAATGACTATGAAGAGCAAATCAACTTTAGAGACTATGCAATTACAGTCATTCAAGCCTTCAGAGACATTTCTACAGATTCTATCTATGGGGATTCATCAGAAGATCATGAATTCAGAGGTTATATCTATACTGTATACACACTGCTTTTAAATGATCATCATGAATACGGAATGGTTGTTGAACAAGTTAATCGCAATACAGTTGCCTTTGTAAGAGAGATAAGAAAACTAGATTCTCGTTTAAAATTCTATATTAAAAGTATTGTAGAAAACGCTGAAATCAAAGACTTAATCAATGTGCTAGTAAACTATAAGGTAGAACTTGCTGATCAAGCTTATCGTAAATTAAAAACAAGTGATAACATCAACAAGTATCGTTCTGAGATTATTAAGACTTTAGAGACTTACCAATCTGATCCAGTTATTATGGAACTTATCGCAAGAGACTTCTTAGTGAAATCTAGTAATAATCATGACCTAGCAATGATGAGAGCTAATAAGCGAATTGACGATATGATTGATATCTATAATTCTATTGATTACATCATTGATGAAATTGACAATAAAAACAAAATTTATGTCAATTCAACCATTTCAAAAATTAAGTTCTTATTATCAGATGATGAATCAGTAATCACGAAACTTACTTCCATTTTGAAATATTTCTCAGGAGAAGTAAAACAAAGAAAAACGAAGAAAGCACTCCTTAATGTAGAACCATTATTTAATATAACGAACTATTCACAAATAAGTAATCATTCTTTATATACACCAAGAGGATTCTATAAACGAGTTGAATCTCAATTCCTATTAGAAAACAATGGTGGACCTGGTATTAAACTTCAAGAAGCTTTCTATAAGGAGTTTGAACGAAACTATTCAGAAGATGTTATCAATAAATATTTAAGTGATTACTTCCAAGAAAATGCTTTAATTAAAGCATCAGAGATAATAAGAGATGATATGTCTGATGAAGCAGTACTTAAATTACTATACATTCTAGTATATTCGGGTGACGAACTTGATTACTACATTAAACCATTACACAAAGAAATAGAACATACTAGATTTAAATTAGTTGATTTCGAAATTATAAGGGGGATAGAAGAATGATACTTGAAAACTTTGAAGAACTAAATGCCTCACAAAAGAATATGTTTGCTAGAACATGTTTAAGGCTATTACAAACGGGATTCTTAGCCCGTGATAAACATGACAATAAGGATATGTATTACTTCTTGATCAGCTATAAGAAATATTTTGATGAATACTTTGAAATTATGAACTACGAAATAGTACTAAATAGAGATGCAGGAGCAGTTCAATTGTTACATCAAGACAATCAAAACGTTTTAAGATTAAACAAAGAAGAAACAATGGTTTTATTAATTTTAAGAATTTTATACCATCAACATTTATCTGATGCATCCATTAATGACAATATAGTTGTTTCCATTGATGAAGTTCATACAAATTATGATGCGCTTGAACTGAAAAAGAAAATTAATAAAACAGACCTTGTTAGAGTATTAAGACTATACAAAAGATATAACATTATTGAACCAATCGGAGACATCACAAAATCTAATTCAAAAGTGATCATCTTCCCAACAGTGTTATTCGCAATCAATACAGCATCTATAAATGATGTTTACGATTTAATTAAACGCATGGAGCCAGTAGAAGGAAGTGATGAAGATGAAGAAACTAACTAAAATTAGATTGATTAATTGGCATTATTTTGCTAATGAAACAATCCACATAAAAAACAACACTTTAATTACTGGACAAAATGCTACTGGTAAATCAACAATCATCGATGCAGTTGCTTTTGTTATTACTGCAGGGGATCAAATATTTAACCTAGCAGCGAATGAAAAAAGTAAAAGAGATTTAAGAGGTTATGTTAAATGTAAACTTGGTACAAATAAACAAGAATACCTAAGAGAAGGAGATATCACAGGACATGTTGCATTAGAGTTCTATGATGAAACGAAACAAACATACTTCACAGTAGGTACTGTTATTGATGTCTTTGGTGATATCGTGGCTCCTAAGGTTGCTTTCTGGCATTTTGATGGAATGATGGAAGAAGAATTGTTTACAGATGAAGAGGGTAAAATCAAAACAATTACTCAATTTAAAAAATCTAAAAAAGCTAGTCATATCTATAGAACAAGAAGAGAAGCAAAACTATCATTTAGAAGTTTATTTGGTTCTATCAATGAAACATACTTCTCATTAATTCCAAAAGCCTTAGCTTTTAAACCTATCCCAGATGTAAAAGATTTTATTTATAGATATTTACTAGAAGAAAAAGTATTAGATGTTGAATCTATTAAAGAATCAATCAACTCATACCGTGACTTAGAAGCTACCTTAAAAGTAATTAAAAGAAAAGTTACTGACCTTGAAGATATCAAAGCTATCTATGAAGAAATACAAAAGAATTCAGATCAAAAACATTTTTATGAATACTTTATGGAATTATTAGAAATTGAAATAAACAAAAACGAGATTTCTAGTTTAAACACAAAACTTACTCAAATATCTATTGCAAAAGATAAAAATAAAAAGCAAATAGAAGAAATAAATACACAACTTACTCTATTAGATGAAAGATCAAAAGAAATCTATTCTATGTTATCTAGTAATGATACCTTTAAAATGGCGGAATTATACGATAAAGAGATTAAAGATTTAACGAAGAAAATAGATACACAAGGTGAAATAAGAGCTTATTCTAAAAAGAAATTCAAGAAGACAAAACCAATTATTACAGAATTAAAAACAGAACACAAAAGGCCAATCTATAACGACCTTGCAAAACTAGAATTATCAAAAGTTAATGAAGAAAACTATGATGATACAAAACTTCAATTACTAAAACTAAATCAAAAACTTGAAACAGTAGTTGATGACAACAAAGAAGAACTAGGTAGATTAAATCATATTAAAAATTCTTTGATCGAAGAAATCAATGGAATCTATATGACACTAAAAGACTTAGAAAACCATAACTTAAGATACAACCCTATGGTTAAAAAGTTACAATCAAGTATCATTCAAGGTGTTAAAAGACGCTATGATGTAGATATTAATGTTCATATACTTTGTGAACTATTAGAAATATCTTCTCCTGAGTGGCATGATACAGTGGAAGACTATTTAGGGAATCAACGTTTTAACTTAATCGTTGAACCAAGATACTTTGATGTTGCTTTAGAAGTATACAATGAAGTAAAAGATAGTTTAGGTATTTATGGTCTTGGTTTAGTAAATACTAAAAAAATTCAACATTTCAAAAACTTTAGAGAAAATTCATTAGCTTCTATCATCAGTTCAGAAAACATTGATGCTCGTCATTATGTAAATATGATCTGTGGAAATCTTATTATGGTTAAAGAAGTTTCTGAACTAGAAACCTATCCTCAAGCAATTACTTTATCAGGAATGGTTTATAGAAGTTATACTGTGAGAAGTTTAAACAAGAAAACAGAAAAACCATTCATCGGTAAAAAAGCGCAGGAACAACAACTAGATAAATGGCGTCGTTTAGCGAATGAAATAAAAATTAGATTCAATAAAATTCAAGGTGAAATTCAAGTGGCTACTGAAGAAATTTCAGCAGTAAACAGTCTTGACATTAGAGGCATCATTACAATGTTAGATTCATTCTATGATGTGGAAGCGCTAAAAGAAAGATTAAAAGAAGTCACTAAGAAAAAAGAACAATTATCAGAAGAAACATTGACTGAACTTAGAATTGATTATGAAGGCATTAAAGAAGAAATAAGAGGCTTTGAAGTTAATCGTCAAAAAGCATATGAGAAAAACGGTAAATATAATTCAGACGAATTAAAATACCATGAGCGTATCTTAGACTTTGAAAAAGCAATCAGTAAGTATTCAAAGAGAGTAGATAAGCAATCTGATGAAGATCTTACAATAGAAACAAATGCTAGAAATCTATATAATGAAGAAATCGCTAAATCAAGTGTTTCTAGTATTAGAGAAACCTATCAAAATCGTATTCTTTCCGAATTAGAAACCATTACGAACTTAGAAGATTCTTTAAGAACAAAACAAGTGAGATATACCGGTCAATTCAATCTTAGTTACCAATTCGGTAAAGAATATATTCAAGATTATCTTGATGAATTGAACAAGTTAGTGAAATCTGAACTAGTTAAGTATGAATCTAAAGTGAGAGAAGCGAGAGAATCAGCTGAAAAACTATTTAAGGAAGACTTTATTGCAAAACTTAGAAATTATATTATTTCGGCTCAAAATGAAATTAAACACATCAATAGTACTTTAGCAAATATTCAGTTTGGTGATGACACTTATGAATTTATCTTCCCTAAATCAAAACAATATGGGGATTACTATGATATGGTTCTTAGTGACGAATCCTTAAAAGCTGGAACAGAAATGTTAAACTATGACTTTGAAATGAAATATCAAAGACAATTAGAAGAACTATTTGTTAACTTAGCTTCAGAAGATTTAAATGCTCCTGGTGCTGTAAATAAGTTTACAGACTATAGAACTTATATGGATTATGATATTTTAATTCTTAATAATAGAGGAGAAACAACACTTTACTCAAAGGTGTTTAAAGAAAAATCTGGTGGGGAAACTCAAGTACCATTCTATGTAGCAACCCTAGCTTCATTTGTTAGATTATTTGAACAAGCAAAATCAAGCAAAATGCATGATTCAATTGGATTAATTATCTTTGATGAAGTATTTGATAAAATGGATACATCAAGAATTAAGGCAATGATGCAGTTCATACAAAAATTACCAGTACAAATTATCTTAGCTACACCACCACAAAAGATGGAAGTATTATCTAAATTTACAGATACTACAGTAGTCACATTACGTGATGGACGTAACGCAAGAGCCTATGAGGCAATCAGAAATATGGAATAATATATAAAGGGTGCTGCGAAAGCACCCTTTTTACTACTCAATCTATTAAAAATATGTTATTATTTAGGTGGTGATATTATGCAAAGGTATTTTATTAAAGATGAACAAATCAATGATTTATTAGTAACAATTTCAGGTAGTGACTTCCACCACATTAAAAATGTGATGCGTTTTAAAGTTGGAACGAATGTAACGGTTGTAAGTTATTCGGGGAAAACATTTCTTACGGAGCTCATTACTTTTGACAAAAGTACAGTAACTTTAAAAATAGTAGAAGAGTTAGCGGTTATTAATAACACGCTAAATATTACGTTAGCGCAAGCTTTAATTAAAAGAGAAAAGTTTGAACTAGTCTTACAAAAGGCAAGCGAATTAGGCGTAAAAGAAATTATTCCTTTAGAAACAAAGCATTCAATCATTAAAATAGATAACTTTGATAAAAAGAAACTACGTTATGAAACAATAGTAAAAGAAGCGGCTGAACAATCTGAAAGAAATACTGTTCCGAAGATATCTGAGATATCAGATATCAAGTCTTTGCCATTTGAAGACTATGACTTTGTTTTAACAGCCTATGCTAGGAATGAACAAGTTTCGTTATTAGAGGAGTTAAAACAAATACCTTCCAATAAATCTGTATTATTACTGATTGGTCCGGAAGGTGGATTTGATCCATTAGAAATAGAATTCTTAGAATCTAAATCTAAATTGATTTCTTTAGGAAATACCATACTGAGAAGCGAAACGGCAGCTATCTATTTGATTTCTGCAATTCGCTTAATCTGGGAGAATTAATATGAAAGTAGCTTTTTATACATTAGGATGCAAAGTAAATTCCTATGAGACCGAAGCTTCAATCGAAAGTTTCTTCGCCAAGGGCTTTGAAATTGTAGATTTTGAAGACTTCAGTGATATCTATATCATTAACACTTGTATGGTAACCAATATGGGTGAAAGAAAATCTAAAAAAATAATTAGAAGACCATACGCTATTAATAAAGAAGCTATCGTTATTGTCATGGGTTGTTTAAGTCAATTAAAAGCGGAAGAGATATTAGCGATTGATGGAGTTAAGATAGTCTTAGGAACAACAAACCGAGATAAAATTCTTGACTATTTAAATGAATATTTAGAATTCAAACAAATACTAAATAAAGTGGAAGTTCTAAAAAATGACGAAAAGTTTGATAATCTTTTTATTTCTGACTTTAAAGGTCATCAAAGAGCTTTTTTAAAGATTCAAGATGGTTGTAATAACTTTTGTTCATATTGCATTATTCCTTATACAAGAGGTAGAATCAGATCAAAAGCAAAAGATATTGTGTTAAAAGAAGCGAAACAATTGGTTGAAAGTGGTCATATAGAGATAGTCCTAACTGGTATTCATACTGGCGGTTATGGAGAGGACCTAGAAGATTATAGCTTCGCACAACTCTTAAAAGATCTAGAAACAGTAGAAGGTTTAAAAAGAGTCAGAATATCTTCTATTGAAATTACTGAATTAACAGATGAAGTAATTGAAATCATTAAGAATTCAAAAATAATTGTGAATCATATTCATATTCCACTTCAAGGTGGAAACGATAAAATATTAAAAGCGATGAATCGTAAATATACAACAAAAGAATACAAGAATTTTATTAATAAACTGAGAGATAATATTAAAGATTTGGCTGTTACAACGGATATCATAGTTGGATTTCCTGGCGAAACTGATGAGGATTTCTTAGATGCAGTTCAATTTATCAAAGAGATTAACTTTCAAGAATTGCATGTTTTTCCTTTTTCAAGAAGAGCTGGAACCGTAGCGGATAAGTTAAATGGCCAAGTAAACGGTGTAATTAAAAAAGCAAGAGTTCACGATCTCTTAGAATTAAGCGAACAACTAAAAAAAGAACACATACAGAAACAATTAAATAGGTTACATTTAGTGATACCTGAACAGATGAAAGATGGTCTTCTACAGGGACATACGAGAGACTATATCAAAGTATGCTTCAAAGGAGATGAATCATTAATCGGTCAGGAAATACCTGTAATGATTAAATATATAGGAGAGAACTGTAACCTAGCGGAGATGATCTAGCAGTGTAAGGAGCGTTATTATGTATATTGAATATTGGGACAAATTAAGAATAAAAGCACTAAGTTCTCAAGAAAAATGCGACTGGTTTGATGTATATAATAATGGTTTATTAGAAGATAGAGGTTATTCACAAAAAAAACTATCAATTGAAGAAGTTTTAGAAATAAATAAAAAAATTAAGAATGAGTATTTTGAATATTTAGAATCTTTAGTTGAAGATTCTAATTTTCAATTTTATACAGTCTTAAAAGATGACTCTAAAAAGATTGTTTCCTTATCACGTCTTATTAAACGTGATCAAGTAATATATATAGCAGGGCTTGAAACACATAGGGACTTTAGAAGAATTGGCTATGCAAAACAAGTGCTTCAAGCAACGATAAAAAAAGCTTTCGAAGAAGCTTATGAATCTATCCATTCGGTTGTAAGAAACTGGAATATTGCTTCTATAAAAACACATGAGTCTTTAGGCTTTAAAGTATCTGAAAACAAAGGGGATAATTTGGTATATAGTTTAAACAACATTAATCAAATTATCAAACCGATTTTCGAAGAATTTCTTGATACAAAAATACTTAGTTTGCGATTACTTAACGAGAGAACGCAATTAGATGATATTCGATTTAACTATGAAATTATCACCGAATCTGCTAAATACGTGGGAAAGCTTCATTCAAATAGTTTTACAAAAGTTAACCGCTTATTTGAAACTGCTAAGTTAATCAATATTTATAATGACACTGGATATTTCACTCCTAAATACATTGTATCTATTCGCTTTGGTATTGCTCACAACTACAATATTTTTGGAAGAATTTATTGTTTGTGGGTTGAAGAATATAAAAGTCATTTGACTATTTCTGAAGTGTTAATAAAAGATGCGAATGCGCTAAAAAAGATAGAAAAACTAAAAATGACTCAAGTTCCTGAGTATATTGGGAAAATCGCTAGTTTTACGAAAAACCTTAACTACGATACTTATGGGCCATATCGTTTATTCCAAGCATTTGACACTAGCAGTTCAGTGGATGAGTATGAAGAATATTTATCTAAAGCTTACAACCTGTTGATGAATGATATACAAATTGATATGACTACTTTGCAAAAAGTATATAAAGGATTTTTTAAACTTAGAAAACACATTAAAAAAAGATATAGTGATTTACCCTATGCAGTATTCCAATCTGACTTGCAAGATGACAATGTGTTAATAGATGAGGACTATAACTTTGTTGGACTCATTGATTTTAATCTTGCAGGAAGAGAAAAAGTAATCACTTATTTAATCAATGAATTAGCATATCAAGAATTAGAATCGATTCATAAGTTTTGGGTTGATGATATATATATTAATCGCTACCTAGATATCTTCAAAGAACAACTTAGAATATTTCAAAAGTTTTATCAATTTAACGACTTAGAAAAAGAATTATTCACAGATCTCTATAAAGCAATTATTCCGTTTAAGTTTTATCCCTTAACTGAAATAATCGGACACTTTAAATTAGGGAACATTGAGGAAGTTAATTTTCGCTTAAAATGGATGGAAAAAATTCTTGAGTTAGACATTCAATTTTTCTAAAAAAAATATCCAGCAAAAATTTGCTGGATATTTTATTTATCTTTTTCTTTTTCTAGCTTTCTTGTCTTTTGCTTTTTGAACTTTATCTAAAGCTTTTAATTCTTTTCTAGATAGTTTTTTCTCTTTTACTTTACGTTTACCACGTTTTGGGTTTTTAACGATACTATAAGTTAATACATAATCATTATCATGATTTACAAAACGATATGGTGCACCTTCATGAATATTAAGTGGCAATTCAAATAAGAAGCCAAGATAAGCATTCATCATTTGATACTTATTACAAGCCTTAATGATACCTGATACTTTTCTTTTCTTGTACCAACGGTATAGAACCTTATCATTATCATCTAATAGTAAGATAACAATTTGATTCTTCGCTTTATCAGAAGTAGTAAAACTTTTAAGCAATACTTGTTCAGGAATATTCTTTACATAGTATTCCAAGTATTTTTTAACCTTTCTTTTACCTTTTCCTTTTAAAACTTTATAGGTATTAGTTTGGTCCTTTGCGTAATTGTTTATAATCTCTTCATTTAAAAGATTTCCGTTAAATTTTTTATTTATTGTTTTATCTATTTTACGATAAAACTTTTTATATCTGCTTGCGTATTTACTAGAATTAGTTAAAGCTGCTATAAATACAAATACAACGATAACACCAACTGCTATTAAAATAATAGTCGTTAAACTCCAGTCAGCTACATTTAAAAAAACCATCATGTTATCTCCCTCTTTTTGGTATATCTTCTATTTTTATTAATATTCTTTTTTAATATATTTATTTTATCACAATATAGAGTAAAATAAAACAATCTTCAAAAAATAAAAGTTTACAAATGACTAATAATTTAGTATAATGTCTATGGTAAAGAAAAGGGGTGAAAGCAATGGCTAAAACAGTTGTAAGAGAAAACGAATCTATCGAAGATGTTCTTCGTCGTTTTAAAAGAGATGTTTCACGTGCTGGAACATTAGCTCAAGCCCGTAAGAAAGAGTATTATGAAAAGCCAAGTGTAACAAAGAAACTTAAGGCTAAAGCAAATTCACGTAATAAATAATTAACAAAATATGACAATTCTTATTCGGAATTGTCATTCTTTTTTCCTTAAAACAATCTCTTAGAGCCTTTGATTGTGGTATAATAATACAAAAGGAGTGATTAATTTAGTGACTAATATTCTTAAATTGGAAAGCGATTTTAAAAACTTAAATGAAATGATAGAATTATTTGGTTCTAACGACAAAAATTTGAAACTATTACAGAAACTATTTCTTGTAGAAATATATTCTAATAACAAAGATATTGTCGTGGATTCTAATGATCCATTAATCATTTCGGAACTTACTGAAATGATAGGTATTCTTATTAAACTTATCAGACACAATGTAGTGATTGGTGAAAGAGACATCATTTATATCAAACAATTACTATTAGAATCTAGTAAAGAAGAAATACTAGCTATATTTCTAAATAGAAAAGAGATTATCAAAACACTATCTGGAAAACCTGTTTTTCCAAAAACATTAAATCAAAAGCGTTATGTTTCTGCTATTGAAAATAACACAATTGTTTTCGGTATTGGACCAGCTGGTACTGGTAAAACATATTTAGCCGTATTAATGGCTTTAAAGGAATTAAAAAATCATTCAATTAAACGAATTATTTTAACAAGACCAGCTGTAGAAGCTGGAGAGAGTCTAGGCTTTTTACCTGGCGACTTAAAAGAAAAAGTAGACCCTTATTTAAGACCATTATATGATGCAATACACGAAGTATTAGGTCAAAGACTTGCGGAAGAATACATCGAAAAAGGAATTATCGAAATAGCTCCTCTCGCTTTTATGCGAGGGCGTACCTTAGATAAGGCTTTTGTCATCCTTGATGAAGCGCAAAATACAACTATCAATCAAATGAAGCTTTTCCTAACTAGGTTAGGCTTTGGTTCTAAAATGATAGTTACGGGGGATATCACTCAAAGTGATTTACCGAATAAGATGATTTCGGGACTGGTAAAAGCTTCTGAAATACTGAAAGATATTGATTCGGTTAACATCCTCTATTTCGATGATAAAGATGTAGTAAGACATCCGCTTGTTCAATCAATTATTAAGAGGTTTGAAAATGATCAAAATTAATTATGTTAATCAATACAACAAAAAAAATGCATATAAAAAAGCGATAACGAAAATGTTTAAGAAAGCATATCGCGATTTGGAACTTATTGAGAAAGTAGTTGTCTCAGTTATTTTTGTTACTAATGAGGCAATTCAGGAGTTAAATAAAAACTTCAGGAATTTAGATCAAGCAACTGATGTTCTAAGTTTTGAAAATATAGATGATTTAGAAGAAGTTGGAGATATTTTTATTTCTATTGATAAAGTAGAAGAACAAGCAAAGGAATTAGCACATTCATTTGAATATGAATTGGTCTATTTAGCAGTACATGGTTTATTACACTGTTTGGGTTATGATCATATTGATGATGAGGATGCATTAGAAATGGATAAAAGACAAAAATTGATAATGAGTAACACGAAATATACGAGGTAGAAAAATGAAAGAATTATATGAAATTGCAAAAGAAAATATTAAGAACGCTTATGTACCATACTCAAAATTTAGAGTATCAGCTGCTTTAAAATTAAAAAATGGAGAAGTTTACAAAGGAGTAAACGTTGAAAACGCTGCTTATGGACTTTGTAACTGTGCGGAAAGATCTGCTTTATTCGCCGCTTATTCTAACGGAGTAAGAAAAGATGACATTGAAAGTATCTTAGTTTATACAGACCAAGAGCACTATGTATCTCCTTGTGGATCATGCCGTCAAGTGATTAGTGAGTTAATGCCACAAGACGCTACTGTCTTCTTAGCGACTAGCAAAGGCGATATCAAAGAAATTAAGAATAAGGACTTACTACCATTTGGCTTCTCTAGCGAGGATATGTAATGTTCAAATCAGGCTTTGTATCAATTATTGGAGAACCTAATGTTGGTAAATCAACATTACTAAATAGAATTATAAAACAAAAAGTGGCTATCGTTTCTAATAAACCACAAACTACCAGAAATGTATTTTCTGGTATTTATAATGATGGGAATTCACAAATAATCTTTTTGGATACCCCAGGAATTCATAAAGCAAAAACAAAATTAGGCGAATATATGTCAAGTGCAGCTATCTCTACTGTTAAATCAGTTGATTTAGTATTATTTCTAATCAATGCATATGATAAGGTATTAGATTACAATATTGAAATTTTAAAAACCTTAAAAAATGTAAAAACGCCGATTTTCTTAGTTATCAATAAGATGGACACTATTGAAGATGTTGATAGACTTGAAACTTATATAAACGAATATAAAAAAATTCTCGACTTTAAAGGCATATTTGGTATTTCAGCACTTAAAGGAGATAATGTTATTTTATTAGTGGAAGATATTAAAAAAGAGTTGGTTGCTGGACCGAAGTTTTATCCAGAGGGAGAAATTTCTGATAGACCAGAAACGTTTTTAATTCAAGAGTTTATACGTGAAAAAATACTAGAATTAACACATGAGGAAATCCCTCATTCAGTAATGGTGTATTTAGAACAGTTTAAAGAAAAGAAAAACATCATAAATATCATGGCGACTATCGTTTGTGAACGAAAATCGCAAAAAGGTATTTTGATTGGAAAACAAGGTCATATGTTAAAGATGGTAGGTTCAAAATCTCGTGTTGATATTGAAGCGCTCCTTAAGAAAAAAGTCTATTTAGAGATATTTGTTAAGGTGGAAGCTGATTGGCGAAACCGCGAATACTACCTAAAAAATTATGGCTATAAACCTGATCAAAATGGGTGATGTTATTGGAAAATATAAAAGGTTTAATCTTAAAATCAATCAATTATAAAGAGAGTTCAAAAATTATCTATATTTACACGGATGCAGGCTTAAGAAGCTGCCTTATTCACGGCTCTAACAAAATGAAAAATAGGTATCTAAATCTTTCCAGAGTTTTAAATTACATTGATATACATGTGTCTGGAAAGGACTTGTTAACATTTAGAGATGGTGATGTATTAAATGGCTTTAGAGACTTAGCTGGAGACTTAGAAAAATATACCTATTGTACACATATTCTAGAATTAATCTATAGTTTTTCAAGTCATCAACACGACCATGAAAAACTACTTAATTTTCTTTTGAAAATATTTACAATTATCGAAAAAGAAGAGAACTATATTCCTTACCTAAATATGATTGAATTAAAACTTTTATATCTTTTAGGTGTGAATCCACTATTAACACAATGTGTGGAATGTGAAAGAGTAGATAACCTTTTCTTTTCTATCACTGAAGGTGGAATGTGTTGTTCAGATCACATTAAGAATCCAATGAACATAACTGAAAAAGCATTGTTCTATTTTAAATTTTTGTATTATTTTGATTTATCAAAAGATAGTATGTTAGAAATAGATGAAATTACTCTAAAGGAATTAAGAAATATACTAGACAGATATTATGAGTATCACTTAAATATTAAAACAAAATCAAGAGAATTATTAATGGGACTTTTAGGATACTAATAAGTCCCTTTAACATGAAATATATATATATATTTCCATAACCTTGACAAGAGGCAGAAATGCTCTTATAATTATACTGGTGTAGTATGCAGAAAAAAACGAGAGGATGAGCGATTTGAAATATACTTTAGAACAACTATTTGCTTACTCAAAGCAATATGGATTTATCTTCCAAGGATCAGAAATTTATGGTGGATTAGCGAACACTTGGGACTTTGGACCATTGGGTGTCAGTCTTAAAAACAACATCAAAAAAATATGGTGGGAAGAGTTTGTCTCAAAAAATAAATATAATGTGGGAATTGACTCGTCAATTCTTTTAAACCCGAAAACATGGGAAGCTACAGGACATGTTAGTGGATTCAAAGATCCATTAATGGACTGTAAAGTATGTAAAGCCAGACATCGTGCGGATAACCTAATTGCAAGAGCAACCAATAACGAAGTAGACGCAGATGGTTGGGATTACCAACAAATGCATGATTATATTATTGAAAACAAAATTAAATGTCCTAATTGCGGTGGTTTTGACTATACGCCAATTAGAGAATTTAATCTTATGTTTAAGACGCAGCAAGGTGTGACAACAGAATCAACAAGTGATATCTATTTACGTCCAGAAACAGCTCAAGGTATTTTCTTGAACTTTAAAAATGTATTAAGAACCTCAAGAAAGAAACTGCCATTTGGAATTGGTCAAATAGGTAAATCATTTAGAAATGAGATTACTCCAGGTAATTTTATTTTCCGTGTTCGTGAATTTGAACAAATGGAATTAGAGTTCTTTTGTAAACCAGGAACTGAGTTTGAATGGTTTGATTACTGGAAACAATTCGCAGCGGATTTCTTAACAAATATAGGGATTAAATCAGAAAATGTAAAATTCTATGATCACCTAAAAGAAAAACTATCATTCTATTCTAATGCGACAACTGATGTATTATATCGTTATCCATGGGGCTTTGATGAATTATGGGGAATTGCTTCACGTACAAACTATGACTTAAGTAGACATCAAGAGTACTCAGGTCAAAAATTAGAATATCAAGATCCTCAAACAAATGAATCATATTTACCATATGTTATTGAACCTAGTTTAGGGGTAGAAAGACTTTTCTTAGCTGTATTGATTGATAGTTTAGAAGAAGAACAAATCAATGAAACAGAAACTCGTACACTATTAAGAATTGACAAAAGATTAGCACCAATTAAAGTAAGTGTCTTTCCATTAGTGAAAAAATATCATTCAGCGAAAGCAGAAGAAGTGTATGAATTATTACTAACTGATTTCGAAGTGAGTTATGATGACACTGGAAACATTGGGAAGAGATATCGTAGAGCAGATGCAATTGGGACACCTTACTGTGTAACAATTGACCAACAAACTTTAGAAGATAATACGGTAACGGTAAGAGAAAGAGACTCAATGGAACAAGTGAGACTATCTCTATCAAAATTAAATGAATATTTGAACAAAGAACTAAAAAAATAAAAAATCAAGGAAGGTGAATCTATGGCAGGTATCAGCCAACAAACAATAGACTTAATAAGAAATTCGGCTGATATCGTAGATGTAGTTGGCGAATTTGTTAATCTACAAGCAGCTGGCAAGAACATGAAGGGACTTTGTCCTTTCCATAGTGAAAAAACTCCTTCTTTTTTTGTAAGTAAAGAAAGACAAATTTTTAACTGCTTTGGTTGCGGAGAAAAAGGGAATTCTGTTACCTTTATCCAAAAATATAAGCATATGACTTATGTGGAAGCCTTACATTATTTAGCAGAGAAATATCATATAGATCTGGAATATGATTCAAGACATGTAGAAACTCATAACACATCTGATAATCTATATAAAGCAAATGATCAAGCTTTAAAATATTTCCAATTGAATCTTCTAAACATTAAGTCAGGTAAAGAAGCACTAGATTACTTAGTAAATAGGGGTTTAGATATAAAAACCATAGAAGAATTTGAATTAGGATACGCTCTCAATAGCGGAAAGACGCTGTTCAATCAGCTAACAAAAGACTTTCAACCATTAGATTTATTAAATGCAGGACTCATAAACCAAGGTGATACTGATTACTATGACCTCTTTAGAGGCAGAATTATGTTTCCTATTAGAGATGAATCTAATAAAGTGATAGCCTTTAGTGGTAGAGTGTTTGGTAATGCAGAAAATACTGCAAAATACGTAAACACAGCTCAAACAGAAATCTTTTCGAAAAGTCATGTTTTATATAACTTAAACAATGCCTTGCCACATGTCAGAAAAAATAATCGCGTAGTTCTTATGGAAGGATATATGGATGTGATTAAAGCATCTATTGCCCAAGTCAAAGAAACGGTTTGTTCAATGGGGACACAGTTAACAACTGATCAAGCACTAAAACTTAAGAAGTATACTGATAATGTTGTGATTTGTTATGACGGTGATAGAGCGGGAAAAGAAGCCACATATAAAGCAATTAAAATATTAGAAGACGTTAAAATGAATGTCCAAATTGCAATTATGCCTGATGGCATGGACCCGGATGATTTCATAACGAACAATCCTAACTTTAAAGAATTCATTGATAATAATTTAACCGACCAATATGAATTCGTCTATCGAATGATTACTGGAAAGAAAGATCTAACAAAAGCAAGAGAAATTGAAGTTTGTAAGAATCAATTATTTGATTTCTTTGTAAAAACTTCTGGAACGATTAGAGATATCTATTTAAATAAATTCGCAGCAGATGCTTTAATAGATATTAATACGTTAAAAGCTGATTTTCATCAGACACAAATCAATAATCGTATTACTAAGACTCTTAAAAGTTCTTTAGTGCGCACTAAGATAGTGCCTAAGAACTTACCGAAGTTTAGAAAAGCAGAAATAGTGATTATCAATTACTATTTCTACAATCCTGAATTTAGAGCTTCAGTGGATGCCAAGGGCAGTAGTATCTTCTTTGAAAACAAAGATAATTGGACTATTATGTTTACAGCGCAGGAAACGAATAAGACTTTTACAACAGGAAGCTTTTTAGTTTCTGTGAAATCTTCTTTGTCAGAAAACTTAAGAGATCTGTTAGATCATATTCTGTTTCGCGAAGGCTATGAATATACTTTCTCTGAATTTGAATCTTGTATCAAAACACTAGAAGAAGCAAATTTGAATGACAAAATCAATTCTATTACAGAAGATATAGAAGAAGCGAAGCAAAATGGTGACTCTGAAGATGTGATAAAAGAGTTATATCTACAAAGATTGGAAATACAGAGAAATATAAATGCAATGAAACGAAGGGAGACAAAATGAGTAAAAAACAAATTATCGATAAATTAGATGTGATTTACAAAAAAAATGGGAAATTAACAAATCAAGAAATCTTTGATGTCCTAGATAAAAAATCAAAGGACTTCAAGGCAGTTGTCGAATCACTTGCAAAAAAAGGAATGCTTCCCGAAGAATTCTTTGATATGGTCGAAAACGAAGGTGCATCTAAAAACACAATTAGTCTTGATGAACTAGACGACAAAAATATCAAAGCCAAAGAATTTAAAGTTGAAACGAATTTCCAAAAGGAAATTGAAGATCAATTAATGAAAGAAAAACAATTTGATGCGATGGTATCTATTAAAGTAGATGACCCTGTTAGAATGTATTTAAAAGAAATAGGGCGTGTTGAATTACTTACTGGTGAAGAAGAATATGAATTAGCAGTTTTAGTAGACCGTTCTAAAAATGCTAAAGAAGAAATCACTTATAAAAACCAAGAAGGTATTGAGATTAGCCAAGAAGAAATGGTCGAATATGAAGAATTAATGCGTAGAGGTGAGTTCGCAAGTTCTAAACTTGTGGAAGCCAATCTTAGATTAGTTGTTTCTATCGCCAAAAGATATGTGGCTAGAGGATTACAATTCTTAGATTTAATCCAAGAAGGAAATATGGGATTAATCAAAGCGGTAGGTAAATTTGACTATACCAAAGGTTATAAGTTCTCAACTTATGCAACTTGGTGGATTCGTCAAGCAATCACGAGAGCGATAGCTGACCAAGCTAGAACAATTAGAATTCCAGTTCATATGGTTGAAACAATCAATAAAATGGTTCGAACACAAAGAACATTAACACAAAAACTTAAAAGAGAACCTACTCAAGAAGAAGTTGCGGAAGAAATGGGTATTACAGTGGAAAGAGTTCAAGCAATTCAAAAGACTGCTCAAGAACCTATCTCTTTAGAATCTCCTGTTGGAGAAGAGGAAGATTCATCATTAGGAGATTTCATTCCGGATCATGATACCTTAACACCTTTCGAATATACATCAAAAGAAATGCTTAAAAGAGAATTAGACGCTGCTTTGGGTACTTTAACAGATAGAGAAGAAAAAGTACTTAGAATGCGTTTTGGTTTACTAGATGGTAAATCAAGAACATTAGAAGAAGTAGGGAAAGAATTTAATGTAACCAGAGAGAGAATTAGACAAATTGAAGCGAAAGCTATCAGAAAACTAAGAACACCAACACGTTCTAAAAAACTGAAAGATTTCCATAACGGATATCATAAATAATGTCTATTTCGGTTAGACTACAAGTAGCTGCCAAGTATGTAAAAGGATTTCATTACTTAGCTGATTGTGGTACAGATCACGCTTATTTACCTATCTATGCAATACAAAATGGGTTGGTAGAAAAAGCAATCGCTTCAGATAACAAAATAGGACCAATCACAAATGCATTAGCAAATATAAAAGATGCAGGCTTAGAGGATCGAATAGAACTCTTACATGCATCAGGTTTAGTTTATTTAAATGAAGAAGTAGATATTGCTTCTGTATTAGGTATGGGTGGAAGATTAATCGCCGATATCTTAGAAGAAGCAAATACATCTAATCTGAAAAGACTAGTATTAGGACCGAACTCTGAAACTAAAATTCTAAGACAGTATTTGATGGAACATCATTTCAATATTATTGCGGAAGAACTTGTGGAAGAAAAAAAGAAGTTCTATCAAGTCATAGTTTGTGAAACTGGTACAATGAATTTAACTGAATTAGAACTTGAATTTGGACCAATTATTATAAAAGATAAAAGTGTCGAATTCAAAAAGTATATCAATAAACTAATTAACAAATTAAGCAAAGCACTTACAAATATTAAATCTGATTCAGAAGCTAAAACTTTAGAAGCTAGAATCAAATCACTTGAGGAGGTAATTTCTTGAACTCAATAGAAATAATCAAATATTTTGAAACGAAGTATCCATTAGATTTAGCCTATGAATGGGATAATTGTGGCTTGCAAGTAGGTACATTAAATTCTAAAGTAGAAAGAGTATTAATCACTTTAGATGTTACAAAGAATGTAGTGAAAGAAGCGATTAAGTCTAAAGTAAACTTAATTATTAGTCATCACCCTTTACTTTTTAAACCGATGAAAAATATTATTTATGACTCTCCAAATGGATGGATCATAAAGAATTTAATTCAACATAATATCGCGGTATATTCAGCTCATACAAACTTCGATACAGCTGAGGGTGGTATGAATGATATTTTAGCAGATGCTTTACATATCAAAGAAGCTAAATTAATGGATGAAGTGGATAATATTGGAAGATATGGTTCAATTGATACCGTTGATTTTGATACTTTCGTTAAAAATGTAAAAGAGATATTTAAACTTAAAACAATTAAAGTTATCGGAAACACTAAAAAAGATGTTTCCACTATTGGAATATCTGGTGGTAGTGGAAGTCATCATATGTATGCGGCTAAGAAGCGTAACTGTGATGTATACATTACGGGAGATATAACCTACCATACAGCTTTAGACGCTGTGCAAATGGGAATTACACTTCTCGATGTCGGGCACCATATAGAGGTAATCTTTGTGGATGCAGTTAAAGAAGAGTTAGCCAAACAATTTCCTGATGTAGAATTTATTAAATCAGTAGTAGATACAAACCCATATCAAGAATATTAAGAGTTGAGATTTTCTCAACTTTTTTCTTTGAATTTAAAGAAACTAACTAGAAAATCAATTTTTGAAATGTTATAATAAATTTATATGAAATTCATTATTCTTTTTAATAAAGGAGTTTTCTATGGAAAAAACAATCAAAAGGGAAACCATTATTATCTATTCAATAGGTTTTATCGTTTTCTATCTAGGTATGTTCTTTAAAAATACAACCTTAGTCTTTGGTGATTTTTTATACTGGAGTACAAGGAATATTACACCATTAGTTGAATATGTATTAATAGCACTAGGTTTAATCATTATATTGTATGAGTTTATAAGCACAAAAACATATGAAAAAGTATATAAAAAAGTCTTTATTGATAAGAAAGTTAGTCTGTTTGAAATAACAGCTTTAGTTTCTTGTTTAGTATTTTTTATTTTTCCTTATATACCAGGAACAGTTCTATATATTGTACTCAATATGCTTTTGATACTGTTAATGGTCTATATAACAATTAAAGTTGATGTCTTATATATTTTCTCGATTATCTTATTGTTACTTCAATTCTCAGAAAAAATGATTTGGTATTTTTTTGGAACATCACCAAATTTACTTATAGTTAAAATTCTACTCCTTGCTGCATACTCGTTAGTTTTAGTTGATGTAATTATTAAAGTTATTAGAAAGAAGGAGTTCTTATCAAATTTCACTTTTCTTCTTATAAATGTATTTGTATATCTTTGGATAAATTTTGTTGAAAATTTGCTTATATTTTCGAGTGGAGGCTTTAGATTAGCGGAGTATTATTATATCTGGATATTCCCTATTTGTATTTCCCCCTTGATAATAATCTACTTTTCTAAGAAAACAAAAAAGATTAAATTATTTAAATGGAACTAAGTAACTAATACAAAATAAAGAGCTGAGAAAATTCTCAGCTTTTTTCTTATAAAATATGATTAAATACTTGTATTTTAATAACTGTTATGTTAAACTATATTTGAAGTTCAAAGTATTTTAATTTAAAACTATTAAAAGGAGATTATATGAGCAAAATAGGTATTGCGGTATGTGGTAATTCTGGGATTGATTATCTAGAACATGATAAAGAGATTAGGAAGTTTAGATCACATCTTATTATTAAGAATAAGGAATTTGAGGATTTCGTAGATGTTTCGGCTGATGAGTTTTATGCACAATTAGATGAAAACCCAAATTTAGCTATTCATACAGCACAAACAAGCACGGGGAAACTAATAGAAATGTATGATGAAATGCATGATGCAGGCTATGATGAAATCATTGCTGTTTCTATTTCAAGTCAGTTAAGCGGTACTTATCAAAATGCGATTTTAGCAGCGGGTATGGTAGACTACAAAGTTCATGTATTTGATGCTTTAACAGTTTCTTATCCAGAAGCTTTAATGGCTTTACATGCTAAAAAGATGGCGGATGAAGGAAAATCAGTTATAGAAATATTAGAAGAATTAGAATTTATTAGAGATCATCATCATATTTTAATTTGTGTAGACACATTAAAATATCTTGTGAAGAATGGTAGATTATCAAATGCAAGTGGTTTAATTGGATCTCTATTAAAAATAAAACCTTTACTAGAAGTGAATGCACTAGGAAAGGTAGTTACATTAGAAAAGATTAGAACAACTAAAAAAGCTAGAATTCAAATGAAGAAAAGATTCCTTGAAGAAGTAGAAGGAAAAAAAGTCATTCCATTCTTGCTTTATACAAACAATTTAGATGAAGTTAATGAAATCAAAGCTGAATATGAAGCAGCTGGATTAAAAGATATTTTGGTAATACCACTTACTCCGGTAGTGGGATGCCATGCAGGTCCAGGAACGATGGGAGTTGGATATATTGAAAGAAGAAACTAGATTAAGAGAAGCGAGAGCGATTGTCAATGAACTATTAGTTGATATATTTAATAGAATATTAGCAATCGAAGGTGAAAATTTAAAGCAAAAAGGAATTAAACTTTCTATGAGTGAAATCCATGTTTTAGAAGCTGTTACTAAGGTTTTGGAACCAACAATGACAAATATTGCTAAAAAACTTGGGATTACTGTAGGTTCTTTAACTGTGTCTGTAAATACTTTATATCAAAAAGGGTACTTAAGTCGTGAAAGAGATCAAGATGATCGCCGTAAAGTAGTCATTGGATTGCTTCCAAAGGCAGAAGAGATTTTAGAAGTGCATAATGATTTCCATAATGATATGGTTAATTCTATATTTAAAGATTTAGGAATTGATGAGGATGAAGTTTTAATTTCCTCTTTACAAAAGCTTTCTTCATATTTTAAAGAATAAATAATTACTTACTCTCTTATTTTCATAAAAATAGGCTGTGTTCAAGATAAGTGTTGATAATAGGTAATAACGATTGTTAAAAATTGAATAGTTTGGTAAAATAGTATTG
>JAEIOE010000066.1 GCA_016342455.1 Mycoplasmatota bacterium
GAATGTGTAAAAAAAATGGCTCTTTCAAGCCATAAAGATTACTTCATTAATATTTCACTGTCAAACTCGGGTTATATCATATGTTTTTTTGATATGCAAGCGGTTTCAAATTAATCAATTAAAATTATCTGCTAGCTTACTAATATGATTCTCTAATAATTAATGTACCTAATTCTTTTGTACTTTTTTCTGTTGCGCCCTTTAGTAATCTTAACAATGTTTTAGCTATTTTTTGACCCCATTCAAAGTGATTGATTTTGATTGAAGATAATTTAGGAGTAAAATAACTTGATAATTGAATATCATCAAAACCTGAAATACCCATGTTTTCAGGTATTTTTATATTATTTTCTTGTAGTACTTCCATTATACCGAGAGCCATTTCATCATTACCACAAATCAGCATGTCTGGTTTTATCGATTCTTCAATGATTTTTGAAGCTATTTCTTTACCTGAGTCTTTTGTAAAATTTCCAAAGTATTCTTTAAATATTTCTAGATTGTTTTCTCTTAATGCTTTTTGGATACCTGAGAATCTAGTTTTATTGTCATAAGTATCCTTGACACCATGAACATAAGCGATTTTTTTGTATCCTTTAGATAGTACATCTTGGGTTAACAAATACATTGCTTTAAGATTGTCTATTGTCATATTATTAATATTCTGATTGTTTAAACTTCTATCCAAAACTATAATTGGTTTAAAATTCTTTGATAATTGTCGTAAAAATTTATCTGAGATATTGATATCCGATATTATAGCTCCATCAGCTGTTCTTTGTTTTAGCATGTTATCAGATGATGCGCCAGTAGAAACGACCATTGTATATTCATGTTTAGCTAATTCATTATGGATGCCATCGAGTAATTCGTTGTAAACTGGTCCACCAAAGTTAGAGATAGCTACTAATATTGTATTAGTGTTTTGCTTTTTTAGATTCCTAGCTGCAGCCGAAGGTAGATAGTTGATTTCATCAGCTATCTTTTTAATTCTATTAGCAGTTACTTCAGGTATCCTTTTATCATTATTTAGCGCATAAGATACAGTTGAAATTGAACATCCAGCTGCTTTGGCTACATCTTTAATAGTTGCCATTTACTTCACTTCCTTAAAACCCAGTTTTTTTATTGCTTTCTGAATTAATGGATGTTTCATGTAGTACTTCCAAGTAGTTCCATTTAAATAATTATCAATCATTAATACAGAAATTCCTTTATTAATACCTATATATTCATCAGCAATCCAGAGTTTATCATTTTCATAAGTTATTCCGTCTGCAAAGCCATATTCTCTAAATGCATCCATATATTTGTTTTCTAGTTCTTTAATAACTTCTAATACTTCCTTGTCAGCAAAAGGTAATGAACCTATGGCTCCACTTGGTGGTAATACTCCAAAAGCATGTTGCTCATCATCAACAAAGTTATTTGGCTCAATACATTGATTTCTATAACCTTTTGGTGTTAAACAAGCAGTTAATCCCCAAGCATTTTCGTTGAGAATTGGAAATTCATTTTGATGATCAATACAATATTCACGATTCGCTAATGTCGCTATCTTTGAATTGTTGAACCAATCAAATCCAGCTTCATCGACTAGATTTCTTAAATCAAGCCAAGCATGTGAATATTGATATACAAATAAGGCGTTTGTAGGACAGTAAACATATTTAAATTGTTTGTACTCACCCTTATATCTAGCAAAATCATCATATAGTTTTTTTGCAACTTCCTTATCTAGATTATCTGTAGCTGCTGCAAGAAAATACATTGATAATTGTTCAGCGTACATATGCCATTGGTAAATCCAAGGATCTTCTGTAAAACTTCGGTAATCTCCACCTATATTAGGGTTATATGCCATTCTAAATACGGTTTTTCCTTGGAAAGTTGTTATAAATGGTAGAAAATCCAATTGGTTAAATAACTTGTTAAACAATTGATGAACTTTTGGCTCATCAAAATATGAATCACATGTTAGAGCCCCGTTAAAAAAGATTACTGTATCAATTGTAGAGAACTCACATTTTTTATATTGTTTAGCTGTATTAATATCAAGAAAATGATGAAAGAATCCGTGGAAGGTCTCAACATTTTCCAAAAATGTTTTGAATGTGTTTATTACTAGTTCTTTTCCTTCTTCATATGTAATAAACTTATTTTTAACTCCTATTACATATGAGCTTAATCCAAAACCAACAGATGCAATAGATGCACAGTCTTTCCGTTTTGTATTATCATGAATCAATCCATATCCCTTAGATGATAGATCATGATTAGCTTCTTTATAAAAGAATAGAAAACTCCGATATAGTTCTTCTTTTAGCAGTTTCATGATAGCTCCTTTACAAGTTCAAGGTCTTTAATAAGCGTATGATCAGATGATCCACCTATCATTACTGAGAATGAACCTGAATCGTATACTTCATTATCAGTTTCAGTTATATATGTTAAGTCTTTTATAGATATTATAAAATCAATTATCTTTTTTTCATTAGCTAAGAAATGGATTTTCTTAAAGTTCTTTAACTCTTTAACAGGTCTAGATATTCTTGCAAAGTGATCCTTAATATATAGTTGTACAACTTCATAACCAGCATAATCACTATTATTTTTTACTTCTACCGATGCCGTGATGCTTTCTTTTGGATTCATTGTATTTTTTGTTAACTGTAAATTTGAGTATTCAAATTTACAATAACTCAATCCATAACCGAAACTATACAAAGGTGTATTTGGTGAATCTAAATATTTAGATACATATTGATTGTGATCATTTTCACCTAGGTATGGTCTACCAGTATTTAAATGATTATAGTAAATTGGTATTTGACCTACAGATCTTGGGAAAGTCATCGGTAATTTCCCAGAAGGATTAATTTTACCAAATAGAACATCTTTAATAGCCGTTGATGATTCACTACCTAAAAACCAACATTCCAATAATGCATTACTAGATTTTATACTATCTATAATTAGTGGTCTACCATTAAACAGCAATACAACTGATGGTATCCCTAACTCTTTAGAAATTGTTAATAACCTGTCTTGATTGTTAGGTATAGTTATATCAGTCCTTGAATGCGCTTCACCACTTAGCCAATCTGGTTCACCAATGGCTAAAATAACTACATCAGCTTGTTTAATCTTTTCTAAATCAGACTCAGTATATTTTGAAACGTCTTCTTCATCCTTGCAAAATACTAAATTGTCTCTCAAAACTTCTTCCAAACATTTGTGCGTATCTCGACTTCCATGCCAAGACCACGGACCAATAATGCTTCTAGAAGTTGCATATGGACCGATTAACGCTATTTTTACATTTTTGTTTAATGGTAATACTCCATCATTTTCTAATAGAACCATTGACTCATAAGCAGTTTCTAAGGTCTTATTTAAGTTATCTTTGGTTAAGATATTATTATCTTCAATTTCGTCTACACCTTTATAAGGGTTATCAAACAAACCAAGATCTTTTTTTAAGTCTAATATTCTTAACACTGCTTCATCCAACAATTTGATATCAACTAATGAACGATTAATTAAATCTTCCAAATGGTTTGCATAAGTCGATGATGCCATTTCTATGTCCAACCCATTTGTAATCCCTTTATAAGCTACTTCTTCAGTGTCTTTAGCTACTCCATGGGTAATGATTTGTCTTAAAGAATCAAAATCGGATATAGTAACGGCATTACAATGCCACTTATCCCTTAAAATTGTTCTTAAGAGAAAAGAATTAACGGTAGATGGAACCCCATCTATTGTGTTAAAGGCTGTCATTATTAACCTAGCACCTGCATCAATAGCTGCTTTATAAGGTGGTAAGTATTCTGAATACAATGCTAATCTAGATAAATCTACTGTATTATAGTCTCTACCAGCTATCGCTGCCCCATATCCAGCAAAATGTTTAACACAGGAAGCAAGTGAATTAGATTTGTCCAATCCATCTCCCATATAGCCTTTGACCATAGCTTTACCCATTTTACTTATTAAATATGGGTCCTCTCCAAAGCCTTCCATTACTCTTCCCCATCTTGGATCTCTTGAAAGATCCACCATTGGTGAAAATGTTACATTTATTCCGCATGAACTAGCTTCCACTGCAGAGATTCTCGCGGTGATTTCAGCCATTTTTGGATTGAATGATGATGCTAAAGCAATAGGGACTGGAAATATACTTTTGTAGCCATGAATAACATCAGCCATAAACAATAAAGGAATTTTATGCCTACTCTTGGCTAAGTATTTCTTTTGTACTGCGATCATTTCTTTTGGAGAACCTATTCCAAGAACAGATCCTGCACAGAAGATTTTTTCTTCATCTAGTTTAAGATTTCTTACATGACCAGCAACTTCTACTTTTAAATCTTTGATAAACAAAAATGGAGCAATTTGTAATAATTGCCCGACCTTTTCTTTAATAGTAAGTTTGTCTAGTAATTCTTTTAAGGATAAATCATTTTTCTCTGACATGTTTATACCTACTTATTCTAAATTTTATTTTGTTGAAACGTTTCTATATGTATATTTTATAATATAATGATTTAAAAAACAATAGTAATTTTCATAGCAGTGCAAAAAGATTATCGATATTTATAAGATTTATAAAAAACGGATTTGAGGAACAAAATCAGAAAAGTATTAATGGATAGAAGTCTAACTATTAGCGAGAAAAAGGTCTACAGTTTGATGAATGATCTAAATATTTCAAAACAAACAAAGTCTAATAATCCCTCCCTAAAGCCTGAGAAAAGTACGAATTCAAAGTATAGAAATATTTTAAATCAACGGTTTAATCCTTTAGAACCTAATTTGGTTTGGGTTATCTCGTAATATCTCTATTTCTTTTCCAGTAAATCGATATATACTCATATATTCACATCCTTTCATTTATTATACAATTAAAAACCCTATAAAACATAGAGTCTCTTTTTTAGACTTTACGTTTTATAGGGTACACATTAAATTACACCCTGTGTTTTTTTTGAACTAACCTTCTTATATCTAATTAGCTTTCGATTAACAAGAAAATTTATTAAGTGAAATAAGTGTAGGTTCTTTGCTATTAAATGCATTTATCTGTAATCGTGTAAAATTAGTTGTAATCGTGTAAGAATCAATTCTCATACCGAAATTCGCCTCATTTTTTGACGATTTTTCATTGCTTAACTTGGGTGTAAAAATATAATAAAGGCCCTATTTAGCGCAATTAAGTAGAGACTAAATAATGAATTTATTTAGTCCCTCTCACACCACCGTACATACGGAACCGTATACGGCGGTTCAATTTTATATTCCAATTTGGGTTCTACTAAGATAATAGGTATGCGGGTTTATCAAACCCTGCCTATTATCTTTTTTGTTAGGTGTTTCTAATACCTTTGGCGATAGTATAAAGTTACACACATTCATTGATGCTCTTCTGTAAGGTCCATATTTACTATTCCCAACCTTATTAAAGTCTTCTTGCATATAACTCAGTTTTAATTTATTGCTTATCCTTCTCAAATTCCTTATAATTGTTGGCGCTTTTTTCCATTGTTTGAGTATAATGACTCTTACTTTGTGTCGCATCCAACTGCCAAAATCTCTTAGAAATGTTCTCATACTACCCATTTTGAAGTAGTTTATCCAACCTCTTATTACTTGATTTAGTTTCATAAATGTATATGCTAGAGGTTTCGCTGCTGCTCTTATGGGTTGTATGACCTATTTTAATACAATTTTACACCCCTAAATTATGGCTTATTTTAGCCTTTTTATTTTGCGGTAATTCTGTAGTGGTAATTTCCTTGTATCAAAATGGGTAATTCAACTATCTGAATGATGTAGGGTATCGAATCCTTTAGCTTAAATATCAATCAAACTTGAAGACAAGATTCTCCTCCCCATCATCAGTGATTTCCTCTACAAAAATACCTCCATTATTCAATATTACTTTTCTACTAGCTTCGTTGATTTTTAAACATTTGATAATGACGGGACTAATATCAAGTTCATTTGCAATAATTAAAGCTTCTTTTAATGCTTCAGTTGCATATCCTTTTCTTCTTTCGCTAGGTCTTATGGAATAGCCAATGTGTCCAGCGCTATACCATTCTTTTGGTAAATGAAGTCGGATGTCTAACATACCTACCATTTTTTCATCAACCATACATAAGTACGTATAAGATTGAATTCTTTTATGAGATTTCCCAGTTTTAATTTTATCTAGTTCATCAAACCACTCTTCTAGATTTGTATAATGATGGAGTCCACAACCTTCATTTATTCTTTCATGGGGCCTCTTTTTTCTAAACTTTTATTATACTTTTATATTCTCGGCTTGTATTAAACTCATTCTCTTTTCTCCTGTTTCTAAACATATTTGATTGCCTTATTTACAAGAATGAATTATAGATCAATCCTTGTTTTCATTATACGGTCACCCAATTATTGTTTTAAGCAACCAAGTGGGATAACATAAACTCCATCTTCCCTTTGATAACCAAGTTCGGTATTTGTAATAACCATTAGAAATGATGGTTTCCTAGATTTATGAATCCTAGCTAGCTTCGAAAGATTTGAAGTAGCTTTTTCAACTTCATTTTCACCCATTTTCACTTCAATTCCAGCCCATCTACCATCCCTTAACTCTATGATTAAATCTATCTCTAATCCAGAAGAGTCATTATAATGATATACTTCTCCATCTAAAGATTGTGCATATACTCTAACATCTCTAGAACAAATTGATTCAAAGAAGAATCCAAACGTTTCAAAGTCTTGTTTCAATTTTTCTATTGATAATCCTAGAGCCGCAACAGCAATACTAGGATCTACAAACTGCTTTTTATCAGATGTTCTTATGGTACTGGCACTCCTAATAGCTGGCGACCAAGCTTTGATGTTTTCTATAATGTATAACCTTTGCAGTGCATTAGTATAAGATTCATAAGTCTTATAATCAATGGAAATACCTTCGTTTTCTTGATCTTTATATATCGTTTTACTAGTTGCTAATGTTGAAATATTTCTTGCATAACTTCTTATTAGTTTTCTTATTTTCTCTTTATCTTTCTTAATACCATCTACTTCATCTACATCTTTTGATATAATACTTTCAAGCAAATCTTTCGGTACAGAAAGTTGTTCTTTTAATGGCAATTCTAAAATACCTGGCCATCCACCTCGACAAATGTAGTGTGCTATATCGTTGATACTTGTTTGAGATTTTGTTACAGCAATTTTTTTGCCTTCAAATAAATCAGATAATGAGACAGTACCTTTAGATTCTCCACTTTCATATAAACTCATAGGACGCATATAAATGGAATTAATTCTTCCAGTTCCCGTGTGTGATATATTAATGTTTTGTTTCTTTGTAGATCCCGTTAATAAATAGGCACCCTTATATTTATTATCATCAATATCTAGTCTAATAAAATCCCAAATTTCAGGCACCTCTTGCCATTCATCAAATAGAATTGGTTTTTCACCAGAAAGTACTTCATCTTTTGATATAGTTGCTAATGTTTGGTATTGTCTTTTAATTATTGGATTTTGTAATTTAATAATTGTTTTTGAATATAGTTCTGCAGTAGTTGATTTTCCAGTCCATTTAGGTCCTTCTATCACGACTGCTCCACTGTATTTCATTTTACTTTCAATCTCTTTTTCAATAATTCTTTTCTTATAATTATCAGGTATCATAGTTATTACCTCCACTTATAGTATACACTTATTCCAATTATTGTAAACTTTTAATTCCAATTATTGTTGAACTATTATTCCAATTATTATAAACTGATTATTCAAATTATTATTGCGACTAGTTAGAAATGCAATCGAATACATGTAACAATCGTGTAAATCCATTTTAAATCGTGTATTTTAAAATGGAATCGTGTAACGTATTCTTGATTTCAACAGAAATTGTATCAAAATAGGTCATTTTCTATCTGTAGATTTATGCATTACCTTGTATAAGGTCATCAATATTCATATTATAAATCTGAGATAACTGATACATCACATCAAACCTAACTAACCTAGTTCCCATCTCATAACTTTTCAGTGTAGCTTCACTAATTTGTAATAGATCGGCAACAAACTTTAATGACATATCATGACAAAGTCTTTGTTCTTTTATCGACTTACCAATTTCTACTTTATCAATTGATTTGAGTTGTAACTTTTGTTTTGGAAAGCAGATCCTACTCCAATTTCTCATTATTTCATCAATATTATTAAATGTTTTGATATTATATTTAAAACTCTCATTATTGATCAATGATTTTTCTAATAATTGATTTTGTTCGTCAGAAAGTGAATATTTTAATACTTCATACTGTTCCAGGATTTCCTTTGCTTCTTTGTATTGCTTTATGTTTTTAATACGGTAACTTGTACTATCTATATTATCATATGCTTTGAGGACAGACTTCGCTCTTCTCAAATAATGTCTAAACCAATTCCAAAAATCTGTTTCATTGTTTCTAAAGTGCATTTATGTAGTTCTCTTTATATATACGTAGCGCGTTGTTATCAATTGAAAACTTACTTAACAAACCATCAAGAGTGGCTATCGTTGAATACTTATACTTGTGGTGAGTAATAATCTCTTTGTAAGCGTAAAATCATGAGTACCTTGACAAAAGAAAAACCCCGATATTTTAAGTCAGAGTTTATTGTTTATAGTTCCAAGGTAATAAAGTTTCTATATCAGTTTCTTGATTAACAGTCATATTTGCTAATTTTGTTAATATATCATCTAGATATTGATAAGGGTTCACATTATTCAAAATACAAGTTTGAACAATGCTATATAATCTAGCAGATGCATTTGCACCGCTGACTGAATAATTGAAGAGCCATCCTTTTCTATTATGTTCTTAAACACATAATAGAAATTATGTACTGAATTTAGTTATGTGCTGAAACAATGAATATTGGCAGTATATATAATTAATTTATTTTATTTCAGCACATAACAATATGATTATAGTTCATTTAAGAACTTTAAGATATCTTCCGTAACGCGATACTTAGTATTTTTATTTTTAGTATCGGGGGTTTGTAATTTTGATAATGCATTTTCTTTTATTTTTAGATCTGCAATCATATATTTGTGGGTTGTTTCAATACTTTCGTGTCCAAGTAATATAGCTATAGTAGATATATCTACATCAGCTTGAATAAGACTGCTTTGCGAAGTTATTGGTAATTCTTTTAAGTAATTGTCAATAATTTTCTTCAGCTTCAAATGAGTTTTTACTTCAAAAATTTGATCTTCTTTTTGTTTAAAAAACGTTTTTACTTTCCGTATATACACAGGAACCACATGTTTTGAATAATGATTGTCTTTCAGATGACTTTTAAAACCATTTAATTCATTTTGAATTTTTAAAATGTTCATAAGCATAATCTCCTTTTTTTTAATAATAACAAAGATATGCTTATTTTTTTATGTGCTGAAATAAAATAAATTAATTATATATACTGCCAATATTCATTATTTCAGCACATAACTGAATTCAGCACATAATTTCTTCCAATCACAAATGGCTTTATTGACCTCTCAGCTCTATTATTATCAATATCAAGTTCACCTTTATCTAAATAATGCATCACATTTGGTAATTGATTCAATGCATAGGTTATTGCCTTACCATATTTAGATTGAGGTAATGCATTAAGAGAAGCGTTTTTAACCCATGTTAAAAACTCATCAAATACAGGTTTGATTTTCTCTTGTTTGAAAAGATAGCGTATATCTATATCTAACTCTTTAGATTCTCTATCTATGGCAAATAACCTATTACAGTACCCAAGTCCTTTAGCTGTATTTGAAAGTTTTGCATCTTCAGTATTTTCAATCAACTTATAAGCATCATTAAAATATCTTCTAACATGCGCTAAACAACCAACCAATGTTACATTGGCTATATTGTTATAACCACTATACCCATCCACATGTAAATACCCACTAAATTCTTTTAGGAATGCTTTAGGTATCCTACCCGACCTTGATGGTTTATAGTCATAGATGATGATTGGGGTATCATATCTTCCGGTTTGATACAGCCACATATATGATTTACTTTTCGCTGACTTACCTGATTCCTTTAAAACTTGAACGGTTGTCTCATCTGCATGTAAGATATCTTTAGTTAATAATTCACAGTAAGCGATTTAGGACACTTAAGAAGAGGTGGGAGACTTTCAGCGTCTAGTTACGTTTTAGGAAATCTAC
>JAEIOE010000067.1 GCA_016342455.1 Mycoplasmatota bacterium
TTGATTGATGATAACGGATTTTGAATTAATGTCCCCGATAAACAGAATAAAGACAATACCATTACGAGTAGTAATGCAATTATCTTTTTCATCTTCTTCTCCTTTCACCATTATCATATAACTATTCAGGAAGGTTATAAAGGGCCTGAGAGGCCCGTTTTTAAAAAAAATGGAAGAAAATACAAGAAATTATATTGAATTGATTGATGAATTACGAAGAGAATATAAAATTAAGGTTGAAATATTCTGTAGTGATATTTGTGACCCCAGATTCTATCGAAGAATGCTTTCTGGAGAAAGAAATATCACACACCAAAGAATATTTCAATTTTGTGAGAAATTAAAAATATCACCTAGTGACTTTTATTACACAGCCAGCAAGCGTGATCGATATGAGTTACAGAAAGTCTATAATCTATATCAAATGATTTACACACATGATTATTCTCGTTTTACTGAAGAACTATCAAAAATAAATAGAAAAAAACTCATTTCAAAACAAAATGAGAATTTTCTTGAATACTGTATATTAAAATCATCAGTTGTTCATAAAACCGAATCTGATGAAAAAATCATTAGAAAGCTATTTGAATTAGTGGATTATCCGGCTTGTTTGGATAAAGACACATTTGATTTTGTGGACATTAATGTACTGATGTTGATAGCTGAGATTCAGATAAAATACGATGAGTATCAAACTCTAAATAAACTCATAGAAATCTTGAACAATCATAAAAAGATAATTGCCAGGTCTGATACGAATCATATGTTTCCAGCTATATACACAAATACTAGTCTATTCTTGTGTCGAATTAATAGATTTGAAGATGCTTTAGCTCTCAGTTCATCAGGAATCCAATTCTCAAAAGAATACAATAACTTATCATCTATGGGACGATTATACTATGTCAAATCACATTCTTTACTCCAATTAGGTAGAAAGAGAGAAGCAGAAATTGAAGCGGCAAGATGCATCGCATGTGCAATTGCCAAAGATAATCCTGAAGAACTACGAGTTTTTTTCAAAGAGATTGAACTTGATCACAAAATAAATCCTATTGACTTAATAAAACGACACCAAGAATCACTAAACACAAAAAATGCAGGCTAAATTTAGCCTGCAATGTTTTTATATAGGTATCTGTTCAATGTCGTGGCAATTTCCCCCTAATAAGGGAAAAAGAGGAGATTCCCGCGGTGTTGACCTGCCGGGAGCCGATGAATCCTCATTAAAGCTTCTAAGAAAGCTTTCATAAAGACCACCCCCTCTTTTTTACATATATATTTTATCATACTGACGGATCTTTTTCAATCCTATATCAATGCAGTTATTATATCTTCTGTCTTTGGATTGATTTCACATGAGTTATGATATTAACAATTAGTTATATCTAATGTATACTTTGTTTAAAGGACAAAAAGTTGCTCTGCCATGAAAAAGTAGGACATATATCCCCCCTCTAGGTTATAAAAAAGAGGATATCTACATATCATAACTAAATATATTATATCAAATGTTTATCTTGATGTATATAAGCCATTAAGTATTTATTTGATTCTATTTATGGTTCTATATTCTACAGGGCTTAAGTAATCTAACTTCCAAGATGGTCTATTGTTGTTGAAGTAATTAACATAGACTTCAATAGCTGCCCAAGGGTCTTGGAAGTCATGAATTCTTACGTTCTTTTTTAGATCTGCTTTTATCCATCCATTAAGCGATTCTATTACTGGATTATCAGTAGGTGTAGCTACTCTTGACATACTTCTTGTGATTGGATAGTCTTTGTGTGCTTTTTCAAACTTCTTAGATGCATATATATTTCCTTGGTCACTATGTAATATTGTGTTTAAATCACCATATCCTCTTTCCTCCTTTATTCTCAAGAAATCTTTCAGTGAGTTAAGATGATTTATGACTCCCATACCATGTTTATAGTTCGCGAAGTCCCAACCCACCATTTCGTTATTAAAGACATCTATATGATAGTTCCAATCATATTTTTTGCCATTAACAACTAACATTGTTGTATCACTACATACAATCTCAAAGGGTCTTTGTGTATGCCAGTTATTATTAACTAGGTTAGGAAACTTGTCAGATTGATGGTTTGGCCTTCTAAAGGCCTTTCTTCTTGCTTTAGAATAGATTCCCATCTCTCTAAAGCATCGATACATTAAGTAATAACTAACTACCCATCCTGTTTCATCTCTTATGTCTTTTCTTATTGCCCTATATCCTTTAGTTGGGTATATCTCATGGTAATTCTTAATTAACATCTTCAGGTGATTCTTGGTCTTTTCTTGATGTGTTAAGTATGTTTTTCGTTTTAAGTATCTATAATAGCCTGATCTATGTATTCCTAGATATTTACATAGGTCTTTTACATAAAACTTTGTTTTGAATCTGTCTATGATTTGATACTCATATTGTTTGATTAGTTTTTTTTTATATATTTGACATCTTTCTCTGAATATCCTCTTTTCAAACGTTCTATTTCTATTTTCAATAGGAAGATTTGATGTTTCAAATCTTTCACAGTATCTTCTGCTTTATCTGTAGGTATTTTATCTCTTTGTTTTTTTTTGTTTATTAGTCCTGTAATACCCTCTTGTTCATATTTACGTACCCAGTCTCTTTGCGTCTTCCTAGCTACTTTATATTGTCTTTCTATTTCATGTTTTGATATATGTTCCTCTATTATCATTTTTACTATCTTTAGTTTAAAGTCAGTTGTATAGTGGTTTGTCATTGTCTCTTCTCCTTTATCTTCTTCTATATTATATCATCCTCTTATAGGGGGGGAGTATGTCCTACTTTTTCATAGCAGTGCACAATGAACAGCTCAAATCACTTATCTGTGCTGAAGATGAATACAAGAATTTAGTATTAAAAGAGATTAAGCTTAAAAAGAAAAAATTAGATCTATCAAGAACAAAACTTAAGAACACCCTACTTACATCTCATAATATAGACTCAAAAATTAAACACTATAAACAGCAACTTAAAGACTTTAAGAAACCAATAGAAAGATTGGACGAGTTTCCATTTAAAGACTTCTTCTTTAAAATATTAGTACATAGTAGAAACAATATTGAATTTGTCCTTAATCCCTTTGACACAGAAAGCAAAGAAACGATATACTGTTTTCCCGAAATTGTCACGCAATATACAATTCGAAAAACACCATATGAATCAATAAGTAAAATATCTTGCTTATAGATAATTATACAGATATTAATTGCATGTTATATTAAGATTGCTCCACCGTATTTACAAATTGCAAACGAATATTCCATATTTTTGACAGTCATCGAGACTGTCTTTTCCTTATATATACAATATTATACATAGTTCGATACCCGTTACATGGTCGTAAAATAGCCATTTTCACTCAATTTCGATACCCGTCACAAAACATAGTCCATTTAAATGTTTTCTAACATAAAAAAAGAGCAAAACCAATGAATAATCACCAATTTCGCTTGCAAGTAATAAAAAAAGTTGCTTTGATATTATCGCTATAAACGTCTACATTTAGCCGTTAAACGATACAAAGCAACTTGGTATAATTGAACTAGCTTCAAAAAGTTGGGTTGTCATTACTAAGTTTATATGAAAAACTATGAAAATAATCAATGTTTTACTCAGTGTCATTACTAAGTTGCTTTCTTTGAATCTTAAAATGCTAATCTGTAAATCCATATTCAATATTAATTTACTTCGTAACCTATACTTGTTTCATGTATAAGTATAGGTAATAATGGTTATTGCCTAAATAAAGATTTTAGAAGTTGAAAACATGTTGATTCACTATTCTTTCTTTCCATAATCTAAGATTATAACATATTGGTTTGTATATATTATTTTTTCTGATGTCCTTGATGTACTCAAAACTTTTCTTTTGGCCTCAATACAATCCAAATTGTATAATTCAATAAAATAGTATGCTAATGCTGCTACTTGAGGCACTGCAAATGAAGTGCCAGAAAAATAATCGTATTCACCATTTGCTTTCATCGAATATATATCTTTAGCCGGAGCATATACATCAACAAAATCTCCATAATTGGTTTTACTATACGGATAGCCTGTATTAGCTATTCCTCCAACAACTATTAAATTTTCTAATTTAAATCTCGCAGGATAACTAACTTCAGCACTATTATTATTACCCGAAGAACAAACAAACAGTATATCGCTTTTTTTCATTACTTGATACAGTTCCTCATTATATGAAAGTAACTCAAATGATATAATCATAACTGATGTTTCCATACTTTCAGCATAATTTATCGCAGCTATTAACGCATCAATATTATACATTTCAGATTCAAAAACTTTTAATGATAGAACTTTTGCTCCCAATACTAATGGCTCATACCCGTTACTATTTGATCCAACAAGGATGTTTGTGATTACTGTTCCATGATCTTTGCTAAAAAAATAGTCAAACTGTGTGTTATCATTATTATAAAAATCCCAACCATTTACATCATCAATGTATCCATTAAGATCATCATCGATACCATTATTAGGTATTTCAGCTTCATTTACGTATTGGCTTGTTTTGATACTCTGATTATCAAAATTTACTCCTTCGTCCATAATTCCAATAACAGAATTCGCTTCTTCTATGAATAATGTTTCTACAAACCCAATATCTTCTCCTCTGACGCCTTCAACATCCTCTATTGTTTGTCCGTCATTCCTTAAGTACCATTGATTATTAGTTAAGTCGTAAGAAGTACTACATCCAAATGAAAGAGACAAAAGGATAACTAAAACAATAAAAAGGACGTAACAGCAAATCTTCTTTTTCATTTTAAAACTCCTTCTTGTTGAAAACAATAAAAGAGCCACAAACAAATATTACTAAATACAATAAAACAATCATATATGAAAACTCAACACTGTATGTCGGTAAAACAACATCGTCATAGACATATAAATAATAATTAACATGCGGAAAAACAGTGTATTTAATCCATTCGTATTGAATAAAAAAGACTGTTAAATAAGTACCTAAAATGTATGTCAAAACGCTTGTTAGTATAGAAATTATAGCATTTTTAAAAACAATTCCTAGAAAAAGAGCCATAGTACTAATAGATATTAAAGATATTGATTGCTGTACCCATTGTTTAAAAATGAATAGCATGTATGATTGGCGAACAATTGCATTATCAACATAGCCTACATAAACAGAAGACAGATCGTCAACCCCAAAATAAATCCCCCCAAACAATATAGAAAGGATAAACATTATAAGCATTGAAATAAAAGGAGTTATAAATACTATTAATAATTTTGACGATAATATTTCACTTCTTCTAAATGGTTGTGAAGCAAGCAATTTAATAGAATCATACTTAAATTCATCAGTAATAATTTTAGTTGCAACTATAAGAGTTACAATAGATATAAGTAAGTAAGCAATATTATTTGACTGCAGTAATCCTACTATGCTCTTATTTTTTATGGGTTGTAAATTATTTTCAATTCTATACAGATTTATTTCTTTTATGCCAATTAAATCTGCTATTTTAGATGCATCTAAATCAGGATTTTCGGATATATACATATCTATATTCAAGTTTTGATCATTTAATTCGCTCATCCAATAATCATCTCTTGGAGCAGTTTCTACTGTTCCGCTTAAACTATTAGTTGCAAAAAAAATAAAAAAAATAAATATTGATAGGGCTATGAAAATAAAAGTGCTAGAAAAGGTTTTTTTAAACTCTATCTTCAAAAGATTATAGAATCTGTTCACTAGAAAAGCCTCCAATTAACTCTGAATAATAGTATTCGATATATTTTATAGTTTTCATATTATTTACATCTGCGTTAATTACATTATACAGCATACTTTTTAATTTAAAATTATGTAACCGAAGTTTTAACTGTTTATCTGTTTTTTTAAGTATAACTATACCTAATTCCTTTAGTTTGTATTCATTTACATAGCTATTATCAGATGTATTTATTATAATTACTTCATCATTAATTTCTTCTTCTAAAACACATCCAATGATCTCTCCATTAAAAATAACATAAATTTTATCAACTAATTTATGCAATACATCAATATTGTGTGTAGAAACAACTAAAGAAACATTATCTTCTTTAATTGATTGATACAATTTAACAAATGCATTTGTTGATGTATAATCTAATCCGCTAAATGGTTCATCAAGAAATATTAACTCAGGTTTACCTATTAAGCTAGCTGCAATTTGCAAACGCTTTTTCATACCTAATGAGTACTTCTTCACCTTATCAGCTTTTCTGTTTTTTAATCCTACATATTGTAAAACATCGTTAACTTCTTCTATTGATTTACACTTAAGTCTAGAAATCATCTCCAAATTACATTTTCCAGAAATCATTTCATAAAAATGAGATCTATCATAAATAACAGAAATATTAGTGATATATGAAATGAAATCCTTTTTAATATCGATATTATTATAAACAATTTGTCCCGAAAATTGTTTGGAAAGTCCTATACAACATCGAATCAAAGTGGTTTTTCCCGCTCCATTAGGGCCCAGTAGACCAATACTTTTACCTTCTTCAATGTCAATAGATACATTACTCAGAACTTTTTTCTTTCCGTAAAATTTCGAAATTCCTCTTATTTCTAATCCCATGCTTTACTTCCTTTCATAAAGAGTTAAAACCATATTTTCAAAAATAATTGTACATCCGTTACTAAATTCTTCTAATGTTATGCCTCTAAAAATCACTGAAAAGTTAAATTCACTATTATTATACGGTCCTTCACTATTAATATATCCTATATAGGGAGATGGTTTGCTAGTTTCTAATTTTATAGTGTAATCTGAACTATTTTCTTCAAAAGAATACAAATATAGAACTTCTCCTTCTTTAAATGTCCCTTTATTTTTTATAGTTAAATCTACTTGAAAATCTGATTCGTTCAAAAAAGAAATACTTTTTATTGAAAAATCAAAATCAGATGATATTAATATATTCTCGTCACTCATGTTATCATACTCAATATAATAACTTAAATTATATATATCCTTAGAATAAATGTAATCAGTATTCAATATATAATAGCTGGAACCATTTGATCTAAATTCAAAATAGTCCTTACTTAGTACTAAACCCGCAATAAATATCAAGATTATCATTAAAATATATTTTTTAATTTTCATTTACCTCTCCTTATATGTCTAATTTTTAATCTAAATTAACTATTACTTACAATAACATAACTACCACTTACGATGTATTGAATTTGTAAATAAAAACTCAGTCTTTAACATAAAATTATCTTAATTACTATAGGTTCTTCAATTAAACACAAAATGAATAAGCGGATGGCAAACTATTTTGCTATTAACTATTAATCAAAATGTGTATCCGATGAGCTTTGTGCAGACCACCCATCTCCAACAGAAATCCAACTTATACTTATTGAATAGAGGCCCAATCCAATTGAATTTATACCAGTATTATCCCACGAATGTGCATAAATACATACCGCATTACCACTATAATTTGCAAAATCATAATTGTATCTAAGTACACTGGTAAATTTTTTTGCAACATATGTTTCGTCAATTGATTTTAAGGCCCATAAGAAATAACTTGCTTCTGTAACTTTTAAATAGTCTTGAAATGTGTATACCGCCCCTAATGAAGACGGATTAATATCTCTTGTGTAATTATATGAAGCGATACTTTCTGTTTCATCATAATTATAGAATTTTCCATACCCTGAAACAAGTGCTAAATTAGCCGGCGGAGTAGATGTGTCTTGAAGGTAAATGCCAACAGAATCTCTACCACCTATATTATCAATATCTCCTTCTTGAGCAAAAAGGCCATACAACCCAGCATAATTCCCACTGTTATCACAGGTTCCTGATCCATCAGCATCAATGCAATATTCATCACTGTTCCAATAGCCACTTCCAACTAAGTACCAAGAACCTGTAGTATAATCATAATATATTACGACAGGCGTGATTGTAACATCACTAGAATCAGAACTCAACTTGGAATAAGGAACATCTAGATAAACTACATTCATTTCTCCTAGTTTTTCTTTCTTTTCAATCTGATTCAATGAGTCAGAAGACATAATCGAATAGATTTCCTGTTCTCTTTCAATATCCTCAGAAATCGAAATGTTTTTTTTCATATCTTTATATTTACTCATAAGTTCCAATTTTGCGGAAACAATATCAAAACTTGAATCTAATTTGTATTCATCGTTTGAAGAATACACATTGTTTGTTTCAGTTTTAATTTTTTGCTCGTTAAAACACCCAAATGATGCAAATATGATACAAGATAAAAAAATTGTTACAATAAATTTAATTTTCATATTCTCTCCTTTAAAGTTTACCATCCTTTGTTATTATATATATTGATTTAATTTGTGATTCTTGGGTTATTCTTCAATAAGGCGACATATTAAAATATATAGATATAAAAGTAACCTTTTTTGACTATGTTATAATTCATATATAATTCTATTTCTTGTCTTAATAGAGTTTTTCCATTTTTAGGGTTCTTTACTAAATTCCTTCACCTTTTCTTTATGGAGTAGCTTTCTATATATTTCAAACTAATCTATTCTTAGTCAGATAATATTAAAAACGCTGATTAAGAAACATACCAATATAAATACCTCTTAATATTTTTCACCAAAGACCTGTGATCCTGAAATTATATTCTAGTAAAGAATAGTAGAGTTATTATGAAAACTTTACTTCTTGAATTTAATAGTCATCATAATTATCTTTTATTAGTTTAGGCGACATTAATTGTCGCTACCTACAATAAATTATAACAGTTGAATATATATTGTCAATAACTTTGAAGAAATCATATTTAAGAAATTTACATATAATCTATAATATAGGAGTATCATGCCTAAATAACTAACTTTTCAACAATCTATCAATTGATTTGCTTGCAAAATTAATTGCATCCATCTCTATTAATTGATTAAGGTACCCTTCTTCTACCACGTTTCTTTTACTAGGTTGAGTATAATTTTCGAAGTCTACTCTCCATTTATTTATTACTTTTCTGCTTGCCATATCCTTACCCATACACTTATTCTTTATATTTAGCCATTAAAATGCATGTCTACATTTATGGAGTGTTGTATAATCATTTCAATTGATTCTGCATAACTCAAAATATTTCTATTAAAACCTATGCTATATTCTTCCTTCAGAAACATTGCGGTTATTCCTTTTGAGTTAGTTTAATCATTATTGTAAACGAATACTTTTGTTTCTGGTATCTCAAGTTCTTTACATACCCATTCAACTGTCTTTTCAAACTAAAGATAACTTATTCATACATTTTCTTCCTACTAATTATAGTTCTTAAAATTATACCTTGGATATACAAAACTATACTGTATAAATAAAAAAAACCATGATTTCTTTAAATTATCATGGTTTTGTATTATTATCATATGTTATTTAATCTTTTATATAAATATATGTTACTTGCTCCGCCAACACCTAAAAATATTGCTGTCAATTCTAATAATCATTCCTTCTTGCAAATAAGTCTTTAACGGACTCGAATATTTCGTCATTAAGTTTAAATGGAATCTTATCTGTACTTCTTAACAGTTTCTTTTGCATTAACTGATAATATACCTGATAACTTATCTATCAGGTTTGTCATCACAGAGTTTACGTGAATAATTTTGAAAATACATGATGTCTTACTCAGTTTGATTACTAAGTTGCATTCTTCAAAGACAAAGTAATTATTCAGTCAGACATTTATGTTCTATTATGTTGAGTTAACTCATTTAGACATTCACAATAGATTATATATGATGCTTTATTGCACTGCCACGATTATTTGGGACACATAACCCCCCTAAGCGTGAAAAAATAATTATAAAACTTACTTATATTTGATATTATATCACTTTGTTTTACTATTTTAAATGGTTCTTATTGTATTTACTTAAATCCATTTATTGTTCTGTAT
>JAEIOE010000068.1 GCA_016342455.1 Mycoplasmatota bacterium
AAATGTAAAAAAATGGTATATATAATACCATTTTTACAATAATCTATTTAGTTAAGTGCAAAACTCAGGTTATATAATAATTTGATAAAAATTAAGTATGATGTGTTCTTTTTTTTATAAAATTGTTATAATTCTTATTAGTAAAGTTTTTTAAATAGGAGGAAATATGAGCACGAGTGTATTAGACTTAGAAAAAAAATTATTAACCCGCAATAAATGGACTTATAGTCTTGGCGGAATTGGTAGAGATATGATCTACCAATTAGTCGCAACTTTTTTCATTACTTACATCCAATTTGCTTTAGACCTAACAGCTGCACAATTTTCAGTTGTGGGTATTCTTTTAGTAATAGGTAGAGTTTGGGATGGAATCAATGACCCTATTATGGGTGGTATCGTTGATAATACAAGATCACGATGGGGTAAATTTAAACCTTGGATTTTTTCAGGTGCAATATTTACAAGTATCGCTGTATTATTCATGTTCAATTTTAGACCAGAGGGATGGGGATTCGTTGTTTTCTTTGGTGTAATATATTTCTTCTGGGAAATAGCATTTACTTTAAATGATATTCCTTATTGGTCATTATTACCAAATCTTGCTACTAATAAGGCAAATCGTGACCAAATTACGATGATGGTAGTCGTATTCGCTGCTGTGGGTGCTTTTCTGGCAAATGGAGTTATAAGCTTCTTCACAGTAGGAAATGCCTTACAAGGCTATTCATATATCTCTATAGGCTTTGTTATTGTCTTTATGCTTTGTACTTGTTTAACTGTCTTTGGTGTTAAAGAACCAATAAAAGAAATTTCTCAAGATGAAGAAAAAGTAACAATCAAACAAATGTTTAGAGCTATCAAAGGGAATGACCAATTACTTTGGTCAGCACTTGCATTGTTGTTCTATACAATTGGGTCAAATTTATTGGTTGCTTTAGGATACAATTTTTTCTATATAGAATTAGGATATGATGGATCAATGGTAATGATATTTGTTGCTACATTTGGAGTATCAACTGTTCTTCTTCAAAGTTTCTACGCAAAGCTAGCGAAGAAATTTAATAGAAATACACTTTTAAAAGTTAGCATGATTGTTCTTGGAGTTGGATATATACTATTTTTCCTCAATGGGTACATACCATTTATACCAGTCTCACTTATGACAGTATGTTTATTTGGAGCGCTTGTATTTAGTGGTCAAGCTATATTCTATATGGTTACTATTGTAAACTTAACAAATACAATTGAGTACAATGAATTCAAATCAGGTAAGAGAAACGAAGCTGTTATGTTTAGTTTAAGACCATTCGTAACAAAACTTGCATCAGCTCTTCAACAAGGAATTGTTACTCTAGTATTAGTTGCATCTGGAATCTATGTTTTGAGTCAAAATGTTTCTCAATTAGAAATTCAAAAGAATATATATGATAACTTAACGATTGCAGAACAAGTGACATATGAAGATAACGCTATAAACAGAGTTGTTTTACTTGAAGATACTGATTTAACTAATGAAGAAAAATCTATCATTTATGACGCACTAAATGATATATTTAATTCTCCTGAAAGTACACCTGATGAAGATGGTGATGGAGTGAAAGAAATGGTTATTAATGATGCGGTAAACTCTTCATTTAAAGAGGAAGCAACTTTCTCTATGAGATTAATATTAAGAGTTGCTATTGCATTACTTCCAGTAATCTTGATATTTGTAGCATATTGGATATTTAAGAAGAAGTATTTAATTACAGAAGATTACTATAATGATATGGTTAAAACAATCATTCAAAGAAGAATGGAAACAAAAGAATAAAAGCATAGTTGTTTGACATATGTCGGTTTATATTATAGAATTACATGTAAAGGAGAATGATTATGCCTAGACCACCAAAACCAAGAAGTATTTGTGAAATGCCTAAATATTCAGTCTTTGGACCTAAAGGTGTTTACATGAACAAATTAAATAAAATAGAAATGAGTATCGATGAGTTAGAAACAATTAAACTTATTGACTATTCAGGATTAAATCAAGAAGAAGCAGCGAAACAAATGCACGTTGCGCGAACTACTGTTCAAAGAATCTACGAAATTGCCAGAAAAAAAGTATCTCAATCTTTAATAGACGGTGCAGTATTAGTTATTGAAGGAGGACATGTTGTCCTATGTGATGAAGATTGTGAAATATGCTTTGGTAGAGGAAAAGGATTAGGACATGGTAGGCGAGCAAATAGAAAAGATTAATGAATACGTAAGGAGGACATGATGAGAGTAGCTTTAGCAGTTGATAACAATATGGTGACAGAACATTTCGGTCACTGTGAATATTTCGTAGTATACGAAGTAGAAAACAAAGAAATTAAAGGTTCAGAAATAGTGAAGAACCCTCCGCATCAAAAAGGCTTATTACCTAAATTTCTAAAAGAAAATAATATTAATGTTGTAATCGTTGGAAATATGGGTAAAATGGCTATTAACCTTTGTAATAATTTAGGAATTGAATGTTTCAGAGGCGTTAAAGGTGAATTAGTTGATGTAATAAACAGTTTTGTAGACGGCACGTTAAAGTCTGATAATTCAGAGTGTAATGAGCATCAACATCACGGAGATTGTTAAATGTAAAAAGGTTACTTTTGTAACCTTTTTTTTTAAGCAAATCACTTAAATTAGTAATGAACATATGTTATAATAGGCCTATGAAAACATAAAATAAACTTTAGGAGGTTTAATATGGAAGAAAAAATTTACACAATGCCGTTAATTGGTGACAAAGCGCCTGAATTTACAGCCACTACAACTCAAGGAAAAATTAATTTTCCAAAAGACTATGTAGGCAAATGGGTGATCTTATTCTCACATCCAGCCGACTTTACACCAGTATGTACTACTGAGTTTATGACATTCACTAGAATGTAACCGGAATTCAAAGCATTAAACACAGAATTAATTGGTTTATCAGTTGATTCATTGTATGCTCATATCGCTTGGTTAAGAAAAATCAACGAATTAGAGTGGAATGATATGAAAAACTTGGACGTTGTATTCCCATTAATCGAAGACATCAAAATGGATGTTGCGAATAAATTTGGAATGATTCAACCAGGTCAATCATCAACACAAGCAGTTAGAGCTGTATTTATCATCGACCCTAATGCAGTAATTAGAACGATTCTTTACTACCCATTATCAACTGGTAGAAATTTCGATGAAATCAAGCGTATTATTCAAGCATTACAAAAAGCAGATTCAGATAATTGCGCAACTCCTGCAGATTGGCGTCCTGGTGACGATGTAGTCGTTCCAACAGCTGGTTCTTGCGGAACTGCAAAAGAAAGAATGACAGAAAAATCTGACGATACATATTGTTTAGATTGGTTTATGCGCTTTAGAAAAGAAAACAAATAATCAAATAAAAAGGATTGTAAGCGAAAACTTACAATCCATTTTTTTAACTATTTAAAGTAATATGCATTACAACCGGATTATGATCACTATACTTAAAGCTTTCATCCAGTGTTTCTACACTTGTAATAGAAATATTAGCTGAAACAATAAACCCATCGATCAAATAATATTGGTTATTAGAATCATTTTCTAAATCAAGAGGTTTATCTAATAATCTACAAGTCGCCGTCGTACTATCAACGCCAAATTGGAAATTGCTATCGGTAAAACCATCACTGATTAATGGAGGCGCTTGCCAAGATAGTGGATCTTTTAATGTGAATAAGTATTCTACAGTATCTCCAGAATCATCCAAAACACCATCTGGAAATGTTTGGTTGAAGTCTCCACCAACAACCACGTAATTGCCAGCATCATATTCTGTTTCCATAATTGCTAGTAATGCTTCCGTTTCTTCTAAACGCATTGAACCATCATCATAAGCAGATAAATGAACGTTGATTACGACTAACTCTTTATCACTGTCTTCTATGGTAAATCTAGTTATTAACAGACATCTCTTTAAGTTTGCTAAACTAACTGGCCAAGAAAAACTTCCAGGTAATTGAACTCTTTCTGCGTCATCATAATAATATTCAGAAAATGTAGCGATACCTGAATTAACTTTTCCCATCATTTGACTTAAATCAAATGGAAATGGAACAAAAATACATCTGTAGTTGTAAGCTAAGACAGAAGAAGTTCCTAATACATTTTGATAGTTGACTAATTGATTGATTTCGTAAGAACGTTTAGAATCAACATCAACTTCTTGTAATAGAACAATATCTGCGCTTTCTCTTGTTAAGATAGATGATATTCCTGTTAGATTGGCTTCCACTTCAGCCATAGTATCCATGCGACCTTTTTCTCCACCATCCATAGCGAAATCTTCAGTTTCACTTAAAGAGGCATAGCCTGTATTAAATGTAAGAACTTTAATATCGCTATCAAGTGATAAATAGTTATCAGTTGATACATCGGTATAAGTTACTTCTAAGTTAGTAAGATCATCTGGTCTATATTCAAATAATTGTAATGTCAAAATAAATCCAGCCCCAAACACGATTACTACGATTAATAGGACTAGTAAAACTTTAAGTACTCTCTTCATATTGTCACTCCTTACTAAACATTATATTAAAACTATGATTAATTTACAATTCATTTAAAAATTATTTAATATATTGTATAATCTAATGAGGAAGTGATTTATTTGAATGAAAGAGTAATAATTCAAGAATATAAGATAAAAGCACTTGAAAATAGAACTAGAAATGTAAGAATACTCTTACCATCAGACTACTATATTACGGATAAATCTTATCCGGTTTTATATATGCATGATGGACAAAATCTAATTAGTAACTCCCCCTTTAGTGGTTATTCATGGGAAGTACTAAAAACAATGGATAAACTTGAGGATGAAACAAAAGGATTTATTGTTGTTGGAATTGACAATGGAGAACAGAAAAGAATTTTAGAATATTCTCCTTATATTCCTAAGAGAGCAATTAAATACTTGAAAATAAAGGAGAAAATTTCAAGTAACGAAATTCAGGCTGAAGCTGATTTCTATGGTGATTTTATAGTGAATCAACTAAAACCGTCCATTGATAAAGACTTTAAAACAAAAAAAGATAGAAACAATACCTTTATTGCAGGAAGTTCTTGTGGAGGAGTTATCTCTATCTATTTAGGATTTAAATACCAAAACATATTCTCAGTAATAGGAGCCTTCTCACCTGCATATCAATTTCTTGCTAAAAGCATAGAGGCTTATATGAATGAACAGAACATATCTGAAAAGATGTATGTCTATCACGATATGGGAACGAAAGAGAATGGATTGCTAAGTTTTCAATATATAAGAAATATGAAAAAATTTCAAAAGAAATTGAAAGAAAAAATCTCTGAAACAAACATTTTGATGATTAAAGATCAACTTGCCTTACACAATGAGTATTATTGGGCAATCAGATTTGAATATTTTATTAAATTTATATTTAGAACTAAGAAGGATTAATCTGTTGTTTCAAAAAAGTATAAGATGTGATAAAATTCTTTTGTAAGAAAAGGTGATTATATGGAATATCTAAAAATAGGTAAAATATTAAATACTAGGGGAATTAGAGGCGAGTTAAAAATTAAGCCTTTTACTGATTTTCAAACAGATAGATATAAATTAGGTAAAACAATTTTTATCTTTTTTAACAACGAATATCTTGAATTCGTTGTCAAACAATATAGACCACATAAAAATATGGACTTATTAGTACTTAAAGACAACGAAGATATTAACCTTATAGAGAAATTTAAGGGTTGTGAAATCTTTGTTCCAGCAGATGAGGAAACGACTTTATTTGAGAATGAGTATCACCTTTCTGAAATAATTGATTTAGAGGTTTTTCAAGATGATATATTAATTGGGCACATTTCAGATGTTAAAAGCTATCCTCAATGTGATTATCTTGAAATTAAAACCCTGAATGACGTGAAAAAATTAATTCCATTCTTAGATGAGTTTGTTTTGAACATAGACTTAGAAGAAGAAAGAGTCGATCTAATTAATATGGAGGGATTACTGTGAGGATAACGATATTAACGCTCTTTCCTGATATGTTTCCTGCAATTTTAAATGATTCTATCATTAAAAGAGCTAAAGAAAGTAATATAATTGAATTTGAGATTATTAACTTTAGAGATTTTTCTGGTAATAAACATAATACTGTTGATGATACTCCTTATGGCGGTGGAGCGGGAATGCTTTTACAAGTAGAACCTATCTATAAAGCTTTAATGAGTGTATCGGGTCATGAGTCTGCGTTAAAGATTCTTTTGTCTCCACAAGGAAAACAGTACAATCAAACAATAGTTAAAGAACTAATAGAATATAATCATATTATTTTAATCTGTGGACACTACGAAGGCTTTGATGAAAGAGTAAGAGATTATGTTGATATGGAAATTTCGATAGGGGATTATGTATTGACAGGCGGAGAAATTGCAGCTCTGGCTGTAATTGATTCAGTTGTAAGACTATTACCGGGAGCACTAGGCTCAAAATCATCTTATTTACATGACTCATTTTATGAAGACTCACTAGACTATCCACAATACACAAAGCCAAGAGAATTTGATGGCAAAAAAGTACCTGATGTTTTACTTAGTGGGAACCATAAAGAAATCGCTAAATGGCGAGAAGAAATGAAGCTAAAAAGAACAGAAGAAAGAAGACCGGATTTACTTGATAAAAACGAGTAAAAAATTATTGATTTTATTTACTGACTATGATATAATACATATCGCTGAAGAGAATTTATCTTATACTATGTTCCGCTGAACTCCAAGAACATAGATCTTAACAAAGGGAGTTGACCAAAATGTCGCAGCAATTAATTAAAGATGTCACTCAAGATTACTTGAGAAAAGACATACCAGAATTTCGTCCTGGTGATACTGTAGTAGTATCAATTAAAATTAAAGAGGGAAACCGTGAAAGAATCCAAGTATTCGAAGGTCTTTGCATAAAAAGACAAAACGGTGGAGTAGGTGAAACTTACACAGTAAGAAAAATTTCTTACGGAGTAGGTGTGGAAAAAACTTTCTTAGTAAACTCACCAGTAGTTGATAAGATTGAAGTAAAACGTAGAGGTAAAGTAAGACGTGCTCATTTAGGATACATCAGAGGATTATCTGCTAAAGCTTCTAGAATTAAAGAAAAAAGATAAACTAAAAGAGCTAATTTAGCTCTTTTTTAGTTAATGTGCACAAATTTTTTGAAAAACAGTGTAAAATAGTATAAATTTATTGCATGCATTTGTTTTTAATGTTAAAATATACGCAGTAAATATTATTGAAAGAAAGGGATGATTTTATGGTAAAAGCCACTATATATAATGTTGCTTTGAAAGCAGGAGTTTCACTAGCAACTGTTTCAAGGACATTAAATAATCCAGAAAAAGTAAAACAAGAAACAAGAGAAAGAGTATTAAAAGTGATTGAAGAATTAGGTTATAAACCTAATGCTTTTGCCAAGGGATTGGCAAGTAGAAAATCAACTACAGTTGCTGTAATCGTTCCTGATATGTCTAGAGCATCAATCGCAGAAATGGTAAATGGAGTTGCAGTTGAGGCTAGAAAATACCAATATTCTTTGATTTTATATGTATTGAAAGATGAAAATCTTAGTGAAGCTGAAATGTTGAAAGAAGTAGTTGCTTCTCAAGCTGACGGTATTCTTTACATGAATGATGAAATTAATGAAGACCAATATGAAATGCTAAATAAGATTCAAGAAGACTACAAAGTTCCAATCGTATTAGCTAACACTTTATATCCATATGATAACAAATTAGTTACTGTATGTATCGATTATTTCAAAGCAGGATACGAAGCAACAAGAAGATTAATTGACGATGGTAGAAAACACATTTTTATGTTGACTACTGCACGTAAATATATGGTTAATGATTTAAAAGAAGCAGGATACTTAAAAGCTATTAAAGAAGCAGGTCTTGAAAACAACATCGTAAGAACTAGTGGAGATATCTCTGTAAACACAGTACATTTTAATGAACTATTCAAAGAATCAGGAAAAAGAGTAGATGGTGTAGTTGCAGTTAGAGATTCTATCGCAGTTTCTTTTGTAAATACTATGATTAAAAATGGTAGAAAAATACCTAAAGATATCTCAGTATATGGTTTCCAAAACACTAAATATGCTTCACTATGTAGACCAAAATTATCATGTGTAGACGTTCCAGTATTAGATATTGGTGCGAAAGCAATGGCATACTTAAAACAAGAAATCGATGGAAATCATGTTGAACAAAAATTTAATGTGTTACACCACGATATTATTGAACGAGGAACAACTAAATAAACGTTGAATAAGACAGTAGAAGAATATTATTCCGAGTAGAGAACTGATGTTTGCTGAAAATCAGAGGGAAGGTATTATTTGAAATACACTTAGGAGTTTGCCTTAGGGCACGGTAAATCCGTTATCTTTATGAGCGCACTTTGTGAATTAAGGTGGTACCGCGGTTATTTCAATCGTCCTTTGTTGTTTTTTTAAGGACGATTTTTTATTTTATTAGGAGGAAAAAAGGATGAATTTAGTAGAAGATTTAAAATGGAGAGGTCTGTTATACCAAGTTACAGACGAAGATGTACTACAAAAACTTAATGAAGGAAAACTCACTTTCTATCTTGGAGCTGATCCAACGGCAGATAGTTTACACATAGGACATTTACTAGCTTACTTAGTAGCGAAGAGACTAATGGAAAAAGGTAATCAACCAATTCTTGTAATTGGAGGAGGAACTGGGCTTGTGGGAGATCCTTCTTTTAAAAAATCAGAAAGAAGCTTACTTACAATTGAAGAATCACTCAAGAATGCTGAAGGAATCAAAAAACAAGTTGTTAAAATTCTTCCTACCGCAAAGATTGTAAATAACTATGATTGGATTTCAAGTTTAAATGCAATTGAATTCTTAAGAGATGTGGGTAAGAACTTTAATGTAACTTATATGATGAATAAAGATTCGGTAAAATCTAGAATTGAAAATGGGATTTCTTTTACAGAATTTGCATATCAAATTCTTCAAGCCTGGGATTTTGAATATTTATTTAAAAACCATGGATGTAGCCTTCAAATTGGTGGACAAGATCAATGGGGAAATATTACCGCTGGTTTAGAATTAATTCGAAAAGTTCATAGTTCTGAAGTGAACGCTTATGGTTTAACTTTTCCATTAGTAACGAAATCTGATGGAACCAAATTTGGCAAGACTGAATCTGGAGCTGTATGGTTGGATAAAGAAAAGACATCTCCATATGAATTCTACCAATACTGGATCAACACAGCGGACGATGATGTAATTCTGAGATTAAAACAATTTACTTTCTTGTCAAAAGAAGAAATAGAAGCTTTAGAAGTAGAGGTAAATGGAAGTCCTGAAGAAAGAGTTGCTCAAAAAGTACTAGCTGAAAAAGTGACTGAACTTGTACATGGTGCTACTGAACTTGATAAAGCAATCAAAGTAACAAACGCTTTGTTTAGCGGAAATATTAAAGATCTTGAAGTAGATGAAATAGAAATGGGATTTAAAGGTTTAACTACAGTTGAATCAAATGAAGAACTTTCATTAATGGATGCTTTAATCGCAGTTGAACTTGTAAAATCAAGAAGAGAAGCGAGAGAAATGATTTCTAATGGTGCGGTATCAGTGAATGGGGATAAAGTGCAAGATTTAGATTTTGTTTTGAAGTCAGCCAATGCTTTTGGTAAAAAATATTCAATACTTAAAAAAGGTAAAAAGCGTTACGCTTTAGTCAAACACCTTTAAGCTTTAGACAAAAAAATAACCCACAGTATCTAAAGATATTGTGGGTTTTTATTATTTTGAATTCTTGACTTTTGCAGTTACAAACACAAGATAATATATTAAAAGAGTAATTTATGGCTAAATAGTTATAAAAAACTC
>JAEIOE010000069.1 GCA_016342455.1 Mycoplasmatota bacterium
AAAATCGTTATAAACGTCTTAATTAAGCCGTTAAACGATAAAAAGCAACTTGGTATAATTAACCTGTCTTGTCATTATGGAGTTTTACTCTAAAATCGCTCGTGTTCGACGGAGTTTTACTCTATTTCCAACGGAGTTTTGCTTTTTTTCGGACGGAGTTGCTTTTCACAAATGAAGTTCCAAATAAAATGCAACACATATTATTATTTATAACATCATAGTATGAAATGAAGCTTTTCCATTGCTATTTCTTAAGTAAACTTTAACAAACTATAATAAAAATCAATCTTCGCCATGTCCTGCAATTTCAGCGATTTCTGATATTTGTTGATCCAAGTTTTCGCCTAAACCTTCAATGTCTGATCCTAAAAATCCACGAATTAGTAAAGAGATTGCTTCCATTTCATCCATACCTCTCGACATAAGATATTCAACGTTTTCTGGAGCAATTTTACCAATGCTTGCTTCATGGCTCATACGTGCATCAGCATGATGAGATTCAAGTCCCGGAATAGAAGTGATAAACCCATGATGTGAATTATCTAAAATCATACCTGCACAATCAACATGTGCTTTACAAGGTGCATGACCAATTAATAGTCCACCTTGATGCATGATACCACCTGTACAAACACCGCGATGCAGAAGTTCAGCACTTGTACCTTCAGCATTTAAAAACACATTACCACCAGTATCAATTGTAGAACCTGGTATGCCTAAAACCACAGTTAAGTACTTAGCAGAAGCATTTTCACCATTCAAATATGTTTGAGGATTACTTTTAATCACTTTTGCAGGTTGAATTGAAATATAGTTGTTTTCATAACGACCATTTTCTGAAACAATAGCAGCACTTCGAGGGAAAACTTTCATATTTGAACCCCAAGAATGAATCATTGTTGATTTTAATTTGGCATTTTTACCAATATAATATTCTTCAACAGCAATGTGTGTTCTGTCTTGTTCTAAAGCATCAGATGTACAGCCAGTAATCAACTCTAATTCAGAATCCTCTTCTAATATTACAATATTATGAATTATTTGTTTTAATAAATCAGAAAGTATGAACATGGCTGCTTGACATGGCAAAGAAACTTTAACGCCTTTAGGAATATGAATAAAAAAACCTACAGGACGTTCGTATTTTGAACACTCTAATGTGATATCGTCGTAATCTCTAGGTACAGCTTTAAAAGAATAGTCTTTTAACCAAGGATAAGTAGATAAAGCTTTTCCTATAGACATATATGTATAATTTTCTTTGCTTTTCTCATTTTTTTCTAAAATAACTGTTTCTTCATTTTGAACGACCATTGTTGCAGAACGGTTTTCATTATTTAAAAGCACGCCTACTTTGGATAATTGTTTATTCAAATCTAATTCTTTATTGTTCATCGAGTCAACCTCTATTTCTCATTTCTTGTATGCAGCCATCATATCCATAAAGTTTAATCATCTTTATAATCTCACCTACATTACCAGAACATTGTATCTTACCATTTTGCATAATATGCGCGTTACTAATTTTTAAATAATCTAGAACATTACCACTATGCGTAATAATTAAACCAGATTTATGTGTATCTACAAGATTATCTGTTGAAAACAATTGATTAACTAACGAGCCTATAAGTTTTAATGCTTCAATATCAACACCTGAATCTGGCTCATCCATCATAGCAAATTCAGGATTCATACAAATGAGTTGAAGTAATTCAGCGCGCTTAATTTCTCCACCAGATAATCCATCATTAATTGAACGTTGAAGAAAATCTTCCATTTGAGCATCGGTTGCGAATTGGTTAACAAATTTGTCTTTTTCAATTTGATCTTTAAATATGTAATCTAAAATGTTTTGTAATTTAACACCATGAATAATTGGAGGTCTTTGTTGTGCGATAGCAATACCAATGCGCGCGCGTTCATTGACTTCAAGCGTACAAATATCTTGGCCCTTATATAGAATTTGGCCAGAGACAATTTCATATCCAGAAAAACCCATAATTGTATTCATGAGTGTTGTTTTTCCACTACCGTTTTTACCTAGGAGTGCATGAATTTCACCTTTAGGGATAACAAGGTTTAAATTACTGAGTATAAGATTACCGTGTACAGAGACAGATAAATCTTTAATTTCAAGTATGTTTTCATATTGTTTCAATTTAATTTTCACTTCCTTCTTTATACATTGTATTACAAATACTGAAGCATATATAATGATAACTACAGTTAAAAACTAGTACATAATTAATGATAAATGATTGTTTCATCATCTCAATTTATTTATGATGTTTATTTTTTCTAACATACTTTCCAATTAAAATACTTAATCCTATAAATGAAATTAAGCTTGCGACAATAACACCTGTATATTGATATACAAATAATATCATAATAACTTCTCCATATCTATCAACTGGTTTGCTATAGACAAAGTAGATTTACGATGAGACACGATTACTATCGCTTTATCTCTTGCATTTTCTTTAATAGCTTTTAATATGATACCTTCATTGATAGCATCCACATTACTTGTTGGTTCATCAAGTAATAATAGTCTTGCTGGACTCAAGAATGCTCTTGCTAATCCAATTCTCTGCTTTTCACCACTAGAAAAATCCGTATTGTCTTTTGGTGAATATATCGTGTCATAGCCTTTTTCTAATGCCAAGATAAATTCGTGAATTGCTGCTTTTTTACATGCTGCTATCATTTCTTCATCACTTGCATATCTATTTGCAATCAATAAATTGTTTCTTATCGTATCGTAAAACAAATATGTGGTTTGATTGACCATTGTTACATTTTGTCTTAATGACGTTGTATTTAATTGTTCAATAGGTATATCATTATATTTAATCGTACCTTGATCTTTTTCCCAAAAATACATTAATAGTTTTAATAATGTGCTTTTTCCACAACCACTAGAACCATATAAGCCTACAATATCATTTATACCAATTGAAAAACTCAAATCATCAATAACTTTTTGTTTTTTGTCATATGAGAACTCTAGATATTCAATTGTTAACTTTTGAAACACAAAATCTTTTTTACCTTTGATGTCAGCCAACTTAGGCTTCTCATCAACTAATTCCATTAAATGACGACCACTTGCAAATGTTTGATTTAAACCATTTGGTAGTTTGTTTAGTGCGAGCACTGGACCATAAGAACTCATTAAAGATATTACTGCTATGATAACATATGGTAATGCCACAATGCCTTGATTAATTAAAACAACTCCTGTAAAAAGCATAATGAAATTAAGCAAAAAAACAATAATGTCCGTCATTGATCCAAATTTAGCAGATTGAATTTTAATTTGATTACTAGTTATTAGTAGTGCTTGAGAACGTTTGTTAACCTCTTGTTTTCTATTTGTCTGATTATTATTTAATATAGTATTATTACTACCCTTAATTAAGTCTAAATAATAACCATTAAATGCAGATAATTCATCTCGGTATAGTTGACCGTTTTTACTCATATATTTCATACTTATATTTGGTATGAAATATCCAACAATGATATGACTCAATAAAGCGATCAAACCTAAGTAAAGATGTACAAATTCACTGATAAATACAGTCATGAAAATACTCGAAACAACAGCAATCATGATAGGAGAAATAGTATGTGCATAGAAGACTTCTAGTGTTTCAATGTCTGATTCAATGAGCGAAATAATACTACCTTTTTGCTTGGTTTCTAGTTTTGCGGGACTAAGCGTTAATAATTTATCAAATAGTTTATTACGTAAAATCGCTAAGATTTTAAATGCAATAAAATGATTAACATATTGCTCGATATATCTTAATACCCCTCGCAAAGTACCACACGTGATAATAACGATGAATAATAATTGATAAGATATCGCTAAGCTTGCACCTAAGAGTTTAGCTACTCCGACACTACCTAGTACTGTAATAGCAATACTCATCATGTAACCTAAACTACCATTGATAACTGCTAACATAATAATGAACATTGGTTTGAATCCTAGCATTTTAAATAGGTGAAACACGATGGATATATGGCTTCTATGCTTCATGATCGTTCACCTTATATCCTAATTCTAATTCTATTTGCTCGTTAAATAGCGCATAATAATTCCCTTTTTGTTGCATTAAATTTTCATGTGTGCCTGACTGAATCAGTTTATTGTCAAGATAATAAATACAATCACTGGATACAACATTATGCAATCGATGTGATATTAAAACAACCATCTTTGTTTTTGCTAAAGCAATCACATTTTCCATAATGATTTTTTCGCTCTCAGTATCAATGTTACTAGTCGCTTCATCAATAATATATAAATCTTTATCTCCTAACAAATTAATCGCTAAAGACAATCTTTGTCTTTGTCCACCAGAAATATTTTCTGCATCTTCTAAAATCTTATAATCTAATCCTTGATTCTTAGCAATCAAATCGGTTAAATTTACTCTCTTTAATGCATCCTTGATTTGATGATCTGTTGCAGTGGGATGTTTAAATAAAAAGTTGTTTCTAATTGTATCATTAAAAATGTAATCATGAGATGTGACAAGCGCTAATCGCTTATAATAATCTCTTAAATCAATATCACGAATGTCATAACCATTCACATAAATGGCACCCGTTATCATTTGATTAGTACAAGTTAACAGATTAACAATGGTACTTTTACCTACACCAGATCTACCTACAATTGCATTCAATCCTTTTTTAATATCTAACGATAAATCAGCAAATATTTCATGAGATTCATCATAGTAAAACTTTACGTGATCCACTTTGATATGCTTAATTCCATCAATACTAATATTGCCTGTTTTTGGCATTTTCGTTGCTAAAAAACCCAAGATGTTTTTTCCTGCTGTTAAACCATTCATTCCAACATGAAAAGCACTACCTAAACTTCTCATCGGTAAGAAATATTCTGCAGATATTAAAATAATAAACAATGCATAAAATGCACTAATTTGGTTATTTTGTGCTGAAAACAGTGTCATTACGATTGCGATTGCTGCGCCTCCAAAAGCGACGAGATCCATAATCGTAATAGAGCTTAACTGCATCACTAAAACCTTCATGGTTACCTTTCTGAAGTTTTCAGAACTATCGATAACATCTTGGCGTTTTCTCTTTTCATCTTGAAACACTTTAATCTCTTTCATGCCTTGTAAATAATCAAGAAAAGTATTTCCTAAATTTTTATATTTTTCCCAGTAAATATGGAAGGTTTTATCTGCTTTTTTTTTAACAATAATAATTGCTACAGGAATCAATGGTAAACATGCTAATAACACGAGTGCTGTTTTATATTCAATAAACACAATCACTAAAAACATCAATAACGGCGTAACCATTGCATAAAAAAGTTGTGGTAAATAAAGTGAGTAATATGTGTCTAATTGTTCAATGCCTTCAATAGACAACTGCATAAGTTTTGCATTAGCATCTTTATGATTTAATCCAGTATCTAAAATTTTTTCATAGCATCTTTCTCTTAAACTTTGTTTAACATAGTCACCTATTTTATTTATATATACTTGAATGAGTAAGCTCATGACATGTTTAATGATTAAACAAATTAGAACTATAGTGGTTAGCATGCCAACATTCACCCAAGTTATTTGGCTCAAAGAAACTAAATAAAGACTATAGACAATGATTGTTGTAATCGCCAAGTTAGCAACAAAACTAATGACACTAAAAGTAGTGATGAAATAAATATAAATTTTTTTATCACCAATTAATTCGAATAACTGTTTATTAATCATCACTATCACCTTTAACGCTTAACAGTAATTGTTTGTACTCCTCTTGTGAAACTACATTGACACGTGTTATGAAATACGCATATTTGGTTGCAATCAAAACCCAGATTACAATTGCCATCGCATCACTATCTACCATATAGATAGCAAATATTAACATGGCAGATACTAAAACCATTAAAACAACCACACCTCTAAAGCTCATCGTACGTTGTTTCACAAAATGAGAAACATGTTTTTCATATAGTTTTGTAGAAATGAACCATTGATGAAACCTTTCGCTTCCCTTAGCAAAGAAATATGTTGTTGCTAAATAAAATGGTACTGTTGGTAAAACTGGCAAAAAGATGCCTATTGTACCTAATGCAAGGGCAAGCATACCTAATATAATATATAGAATTTTTAATAGTGTAATCTTGCTTTTATTCATCTTTTTTCTTTCTATTTTTAAGTGTTTGATATGTATGTTGAAAACTAATGATAGGATGATAAAACATCATTCGTATTCTTGTAGCTCTCATCACTTCAATAACTCTATTACGCATATCTGATTTATAACAATGGATGGGACAAGTGGAACAAAAAGGTTTTTCCTCAGGTTCATATGGACACTTTTTAATTCTTAATTTTGCATAATCTAACAATGCTTGACATGAATTACATAACGATCCTTTTGTTTTATGTTTACTATGACAATACATATGAATCATCGTTTCTATGACTTCATCTTCTTTACTTTTTTTCAAATAATCCCTCTCTTACAAGTTTGATTGAATAATCACAAACAAAAACTATGCATTATTACGACATGGCTTTCATTTTAAACGTTTACTAACTTGCCATTATGATATTCGGTTCTTTTAACTTAAACGATATTGCTCTGTGATTTGTTTTAAAACGCATGTTTCATGATAGTCACAATGATCTTCATCTATAGCGTGACAAGCTCCTTGTATTGTTATATCCAAATGATTGACTTTAAATTTACTTAAATTCAATGATCGTTTGATTACTTCGACAATTTTTGGTTCAGTAATCTGAAATGTTTCTTGGCTTGCATGACACTTCATATTGATGCTTGTTGTTACATCTTGATCAAAATCAACTAAATGATACAGTTTATGTCCGTCTTCTAACGTCGCGAAAACAATATTCATTGATTGTAAAAATGAAATATTATTATAAATCGTCTGAATATTAGGATGTCCTAACGTTAACATGGCCTTTTCTAATTCATGAATATTCATGGGATGTTTTGCAAGCAACTCAATCATGTCTTGTCTTGCTTTAGTTAACCTATGCTGTCTTTTAATTTTATCAAATATCGCTTTCACTTTCATATTGACCTTCTTTCTGCATTTGCTCAACAGCAAATAGCAAATCAATTTTACCTTCTTTATTAACAAACTTAGAAACAGGACAAGCTTTACATGTACATACATGACCATGATTTTTATATTGTTTGATAAGATGAAATATAATCGGTCCAAATATTAATATTACAATTCCGATGGCTATGAAATCACCCATTGACTACCCTCATCCTTTTTATCTTGATTGCCACAAAAGTAACAGTAATAACTGCCATAACACCTAAACTAATAAAGAATCCATTACCTAATTGATGATAAAAGATGATTGTTCCTAATTGATAAATTACCATTGCAAGCACATAACCCATTGCCAATTGAAACAATACTGCTAATGCAGTCAGTTTTCTCGATCCCAATTCAGTATTCATCGCACCAATTGCTGCAAAACATGGTGGTGTAAATAATTGAAAGGCCATATATGCATACGCACTCACAGCTGTTAGACCACCAGTCGTCATCAAAATTGTACGTGTCAGTTCAATATTCTCAATATCAAAGTTATCGGTAACACCAAAAGCAAAAATAATCGCAAGTGCTCCAACAACTTCTTCTTTTGCAATAAATCCTAAAATCGCTGCAGCTGCTAAGCCCCATACACCAAAACCAAGCGGAGTAAGTAAAAATGCTAGTGGTTGACTGATTGCTTGCAGCATTGATTGATCCGGATGACCAACTAAAGAAAAACTAAAATCAAAATTTGATAACAACCAAACAATACCATTCATTAAAACAATAATAGTCCCTGCCTTTTTAGTAAATTCCCAAGCACGGTCGAGCATCACTCGAAATGCCCTTTTAAGTGAAGGTCAACCATAATTCGGTAGTTCAATAAAATGATATTGATCAAATGAGCGTTCGTTTGCTTTCGCATCCAAAATAAAGCGCATCACATAACCACTTAATAGAATAACTAATATAGCTAAGAAATATGTTAACCCCGTCATCCAACCACTACCACCAAAAAAACGGTAATAAATAAAGCGATGACCGGTAATTTTGCACCACACGGTACAAACGGTGTTAATAAAATTGTTAATTTTCTTTGTTTTTCATTCTTAATAGTTCTACTAGACATAATTGCAGGAATACTGCAAGCTGTTCCTACATACATTGGAATAATAGATTTTCCTGCTAACCCAATTTTTTTAAAATATCGATCCATGACAACAGCGACTCTTGCCATATATCCTGAATCTTCTAATAATTGAAGAAGAAAGAAAAGCACCATGATTAGCGGTAAAAACCCAATAACTGCTGCAAATCCACCAATAATACCTTCTAAAATTAATCCCGATAAGAAATCAGATGTTCCAATATTCCCAAGGATTGATTCAACCAAACTTGCAAACCAATCAATAATAATCATTAAGTAATCAGCAATCAGCGGACCAAGATATGTTTGTGACACCAAGAATAATATTAACATAATGACAGCGAATATAAGCAAGCCTAATACTGGATGCATGATGAATTTATCTGCTTGATCAATTTTACTGGATGAAAACTGATTTTTCTCTGTTGTAACAGCTTGTGCTATTTCTTTTGCTTTGTCATTATTGTTAATTTGTTTGTTGTTCATTACTAACCCCTACCTTATCTAATATGATATCTATTAATTCATTAAGTCCTCTTTTTTTAGAGGCTTGTGTACAAATCACTTTTTCATTTAATAATTTTTCTAATTTATGTAAATCAATACCTATATTTTGTTTAATTGCAATATCTTTTTTATTTAACACAACAACAATAGGTTTACCTAAATGAATAAGATCCAAAGTAAACACAAGACTTCTCTCCAATTGACTTATATCAATGATATTTACAATCCCATCCACTTGATTAGATTTAATATAGTCAATTGCTAGATTTTCATCCCTTGTATACCCATCAATTGAATATGTTCCAGGCAAATCTATGATATGAACTTCCTTGTATTTTGCATTTAATTTATATCTAAGTTTTGCTTTTTGGGGTTCGACCGTAACACCCATCCAATTTCATACATGTTCATTTTTTCCTGTTAAATAATTATAAATGGTCGTTTTACCACTATTTGGATTTCCTGCTAATGCTATATTAATCATATTGCTTCACATATAAGCTAGATGCAATCGTTTCTTCCATAGCGTATCTGCTTCCTTTGATATAACCGATGTAGTGCTTATTGAGAATATTAACTAATTTTAATGTATCACCAACATGAATACCAACGTGCTTAAAAAAGCGAATCATTGCTTCATCACCATCAATTTGCTTGATTTCATACTGTCCATTAATCTTGCATGAACTTAATTTATTTTCTATCATTAAATTACCTCCGCATTTGTGCTTATTTTTAGTTTATCAAAATAAAAACCATTTGTCAAACAATTCTATAAACATTTTTTCTTTGAATTTCAAAAGTTTCACTTGATTTCACATTTAAGGTTTTTTACTACACAACAGAAATAATGCTAACTCCGAAAAATCTCCTGCTAATAGCTTTTTTAACTTGAACTTGATATTCACATTTATTTGATCAAATGCTCTGCCACGATTATTTGGGACACATAGCCCCCCCTAAGCGTGAAAAAATAATTGTAAAGCTTACTTATAATTGA
>JAEIOE010000070.1 GCA_016342455.1 Mycoplasmatota bacterium
GCAATACTATTTTACCAAACTATTCAATTTTTAACAATCGTTATTACCTATTATCAACACTTATCTTGAACACAGCCAAAAACAAAAAGAAATAAATAAATAAATAAATAAAGAAAGAATATACATATATTGATAAAGCATCCAATTGGATGCTTTTTTTTAAAAGAAGGGAGGGTTAACCATCCTCTTACATACTTTTAATTACGAAACAATCTTTTCTTGACATTGCTTTGTATATCTAGTTAAGTTCGATAAAAAAAACACAACAAAATGTGACACTTTTGATATAATATAATTGAGGTTTAAAAATGAAAAAACTACTTTTAGTTGACTATGGAAGTTACTATTTTAAAGATGTATTGGAGTGCATGGATTTATTAGAAGTGAAGTATGTAGAATACAGATATGATGAACTCTCTCAGATTGTTAACAAAGACGATATCTGTGGTATTTTGTTAAGCGGTGGACCTGGCAGAGTGAATAATCCAAAGGACCCTCATTTAGATAAGGCTTTATTGGATTATCAAGTGCCTATATTAGGAATATGTTACGGTATGCAAATACTGATGCATTTTTTAGGAGGTAAAGTAGAGGCCCTTTTTGAGAGAGACTATGGTTTAAGAGATATGACTATTTTAAAAGAGTCTAGAATAAATAAAGGACTAATGAATCCAATCCCTGTTTGGATGGCTCATTATGATCATATAACTTGCTTAGCCCCTGGTTTTGAGTTGCTTGCTAGAACGGATATATCTATTGCGATGATTGCGATGAATTGGAAAAAATCTACGCCGTTCAATATCATCCAGAAGTTAAAAAATCTGAAAATGATATAAAACTCTTAAAGAACTTTATCTTTGATATTTGCAATTATTGATGATAATTAAAAATGTATTAGATATAGTAATAATTAATTTGCGTGTTATAATCATCTTATAGGAGGTATAGATATGAACTTGTATGATATAAAGGTAAAGAAGATGTCTGGTGAAGAAATTCAACTGGATGCATTTAAAGGTAAAGTAGTACTGATTGTCAATACTGCAAGTAAATGTGGATTCACACCTCAATTTGCTGGATTAGAGAAGTTATTTGAAGAATATAAAGATAAAGATTTTGTTATATTAGGATTCCCTTGTAATCAATTTTTAGGTCAAGATCCTAAATCGAACTCAGAGATATTGGAATTTTGTCAATTGAATTATGGAGTTACATTCCCGATGTTCGAAAAAATCTCAGTTCGTGGGAAAGATCAACATGAATTATATAATTACTTGATAAAAAATTCTCCAACTAGAAATGGAAAGAGTATCAAATGGAATTTTGAGAAATTCCTAATCAGTAGAACTGGTGAAATAATAAATCGTTTTGAATCAAAAATCGCGCCAGCAGAATTGAAAGAACACATTGAAAAAATACTTTAAAAAAAGGGCACTCAAATGAGTGCCTTTTACATTATTCTTTAACTACGATAGCGTCAATTTCAATTAGAACATCTAAAGGTAGGCGTCTTACTTCTACAGCGAATCTTGCTGGTTTATGATCTCCGAAGAATTCAGCGTAAACTGCATTCATGTCTTTGAACATTGATAAATCTTTTAAGAATACACCACATTTAATGATATTTTCTTTTTTTAGTCCTGCTTCTTTAACAATTGCAAGAACATTCATTAAGCTTTGTTTTGTTTGTGATTGAATATCGTCACCTGCTGGTTTCATTGTTTCTGGTACATAAGGAATTTGTCCTGACACATAAAGAGTATCTCCGGCCATTACTCCTTGGCTGTATGGTCCAACAGCTGCTGGTGCGTGTTTCGTACTAATAATTTTCATAAGCTCATCTCCTTGATTTTATTATACTACTAACTCTAATTTCCTGCTATAGTCATTTTATTAAATTTAATAATTTTTGGCCCGATAAATTGATCTGTTTTTGTTAGTTCTTTTGATAAGAACATTTCTTTTTGAGCTTCTTTGATATTTGCTGAGACAACTCCAAGTGTAACTGGTATTTCTTTTTCACCATCAAAATAGATTGCTAACCTAAATTCACCACCGAAATCACCAGTCATAGCATTTGCTTGGAAAGCACTAAAACTAATTACTTCTAAGTATTTACCTTGCTTTAATTCTTTTTCTGTAAATTTACCTGGACTAACGACAGCATTACCGACAGCACCGGTAGCTTCACAGTTCAAATAATCTGCGAATTTTTTTGTTGCGTAGTAGTTTTTGAAGATACCTTCTTCAACAATTACTTTTTCTTTTAAGAAGAAACCATCCATATCATAATAAGTATCTCTTGAAGAGTTACCAATAACAGGTTTCACAGTTATAGTTACTTTATCTCCTATGATATCTTCTCCTTGAAGATTATCTCCCGGAGTATTATTGTGTAGGTGCTCATATTTAGAAGAAGCACTAGCTTGAGAAATATAATAAGACCATAATTCAGCTGAAGCTTTTCCATCTAAAATTACTGGAATATTTCCAACTTGAGGAAGCGGAATAGCAATAGCTCTTAATGATGTTTGGTATAGTTGGTCTTTAATTGTTTTTTTAATGGCTTCTTGGTCATAATCACTGAAACGTATAATATTAAATAGTTCAATTGATTCAACTGACCCCATCGCTTCCGTAACTAACTCAATTTCACCGCGATAGTTGGTATAGGATACATCTAAACCTTTAGAATTTTTCAGTAAGATATCTCTTTTATTAATAAAGAATTCAGCTGAATTAATAAATGCTTTATATTGCTGATCTTCACTGTACAAATCTTTTACTAAGTTTGAAATCGATTCTAAAGGATTCCCATCGCTAAATGAACTCTTTATTTCAGGAGCTTTATTATTTGTAGGGTTTGGAATATCATAATATTCATTCATTACGAATGATGCTGCTAAAGCGGCTTGATCAATCGCTTTATTGATTTCTTCTTCTGTAAAAGTAGGGCTTAAATTAGTAGAACTTGAACCTTTAAATTTTTTTCCTTCTACTTCAAAGTTCTTAAACACTGTAATAAGGTATTTAGAAACATCTTTTGCGCGGTTCATTTGTAATTCATCTTTAATAAAGAAGAGTTCAGTTGACGAAATATCATTTGAAACAAATTGCCATTCGTCCACTTGAGGATGTTTGTTTAATAATTCAATTATCTTTTCCATTAACTTAGTCTTCCTTTCGCTAGAATGTATGATCCTCCAGTTGATGTTTTTACTAATTCTTTATGTCCTTTTCCACAGAAGCCAGTCCCACTTAATTGAACTGGATTTTTAGCTACCATAGTAATTGATTTTAATAAATCAGGGACGTAACCGGTTAAGGTAACTGGGCTGATAATCTTCCCGCTAAATCTGCCATCAATGATTTCTCTACCTTTAGCGATAACACACTGAATTCCCCAGTTTTTAGGGTCTTCCATACCACTGAAGTATCCTTCTAAAACATAACCTTTTTTTACTTTTTGAATCATATCTTTTAGAGTATCATTTCCTGCTTCAAAGAATGTATTTGTCATTCTTGCATATACTTTTCTTTCATAACTTTCTCTTCGTCCATTACCAGTAGGAGTAGTTCCTAATTGTAGTGCACTTAATAAATCACTAATACCAGATTTTAAGATACCATTTTCAATAACTAATGTATCTGTTCCAAGCGTACCTTCATCATCAAACAAGTAAGTAGCAACTTCTAATCCGCTTTGAGCTCCGTCTCTCATATTTAGCAAATCAGAAGCTACGTATTTATTGATGAATTCAACACCTTTTGCTCTGTTTTTAACAAACATATCCATTTCCACGCCGTGTCCAAAAGCTTCATGAGCAATTAAACCAGATACTGCGGGGTTACAGATTATTTCATATTCTCCAGGAATAACTGTCTCCGCTTCTAATAATTCTAATACAGATTTAGTAATATCATCAATCTTAGAATAAGCTTCATCAAGAATTTCGAAGCCTTTTACTCCACTAAGTCCTTGGAAATCATATTTAATACCTTTTTCTGATCTACCAATAGGTACTAAGTACATGGTAGTGAATAATATTGCTTGAGCCAAATCTTTGTTAGTAGAAACAAAGATTTTTGAATATTTTACTTCTTCAAAGACAGTTCTAAAATTGACAAATTTATCACTTTTCTTTAATCCTTGATTCATAATATCCGTAAGTTTACTTAATTTTTCTTCAGCTGATACGGTGAAAGGATCTATTTCAAATTCTGAATAAAATTCTTTTTTAACTTTTTCCTCTTTAATTAAAGGGAAAGGCATGAACCTTGTTCCTTTTGCTTTAAAGATTGCAATATCTTTTAAAGCAACTTCTCTTATTTTAGTCTTAATTAGTTCCAAATCTTCAATTTTGTTAAAAGAATATTCGCTGTAATTTACTCCATTATAAACTCTAGCAACGAATCCTCTTTCCACTAATCTTGAGTCATTAACACCACTGCCAGATTTTGATACATTGTAAGTAGTACCTTGAGTATCAGTACCTAAAATACTTATATACTCGAATTCTTTACTTAAGTCATGAATAATTGACTTTACTGCGTCTCTTTTTTTGCTTAAAAAAACACTTAAACTTGTTTTCAAAAAATCACCTCTCTACATCTTAATATAGTAATTATAACACATTTTATAAGCTTCAATAAAAATATTTTAACGAAAGATATGCACTATCTTTTTCTTATTTATTCCATTACAGAGAGGCATATGGTATAATATATAGCGATGATTATAAAATTTTTATAAAGAGGAGGAATAACACATGAAAGTTGAATTAAGAGTCGAACCTTTAAGAGTTGTGAGATCTGATGGTAAAGTACCTGGTGTAATATTCGGGAAAAACTTTGTTCCTGTTTCTGTACAAGTAGAAGAAAAAGATTTAAATGCTACGGTACATCAATATGGACATTCACAAACTTTTAATATTAAACTTGGTAAAACTACACATACAGTTTATATCAAGGAAATACAAAGAGATATAATTAATCCTCATCACTATCTAAATGTAAAATTGCAAAAAGTTGGTAAAGGAGATACAATTACATCTAATATTCCGTTAAATATTATCGGTAAGGAATTCGTTGAAAAAGCAAATGTTTCAGTACAATTAGTTTCTGATAGTGTTGAAGTTGAATTTGAAGTTGGAAAAGGTGTTTCTAGTATAGACTTAGATATTAGTAAACTAGTTGCAGGAGATTCTATTCGTGTTAAAGAATTAACAATACCTAAGGGACTTAAAGTTTTAGCAAACCCTGAAGAGTTAATCTTAAATATTATAGAAACAAAACCTGAAGAAGTTGAAGAAACAGAAGAAGCTGGAATTGAATTTGGAGCTGACCCTACAAAGGTTGAAGCAATAAAACAAAAAGGCGATCAATAATATTAAAAAAAACACATCTTTTAAAATGGATGTGTTTTTCTTTGAGCATATTGTGATGTGTTTACAATAAAAAGGTGTAAAATGAAGACAAGAAAATATTTTTCACGAAGCGGGTACAATTTCATTTAACTACAGATTGCTCGAACTTTTTAAATCATCAAATTATAATTAGAAGTGTAAGAAGGGTACGCTGCCCAATTTAGTGAAGATAGGCAATGAAATTGCAACGTTCAGAAAACAGAAGAACATGAAGCTCAACGAACTGGAAGAAGCCCTTTATGTTACCCATCAAGCCGTAAGTAAATGGGAAAACGTAAAAAGCATAGCGTCAATTGAGATTCTTTATGACCTAAACAAACTTTTCTCTGTAATATCAAATCAAGAACACATTTAGTTAGTAAACAGTTTAGAAATGGAAGTTATACTATCAATTTTCCAAAAATTGAAAAGGAGTGATATTATGAATCAAACAAAACAAACAACAAGGAATTCTATTCCGTCTGATAATTTTTCATATAGTAGTCTATATTCAGTAGACACTTTTATGATCAACGATAAAAAAGGCAAATAGTAGGGGTAATCTGAAACTTACTCATTTTTTACCATTAAAAAAATTATGGTTGGGGTTGAAGAAGGCAGTATTACAACACTTAAAGAGCATTATTTATATCCGTTTTTAGGGAATGAAGCGCTTAAAACTATGTTTGATAAATTAGTCAAAGACGCTCATGAAAATACTAGAGATGACAATGACAAAGACGAAGTAGATGAAGTAGAAGATGAACTCGACGAATAGCATATAAATAACAATATAAGAAGAGTTAGCGGCTAACTCTTCTTTTTTTATGTTATAATATTTACAGATTATTTAAAGGATTGATAATATGGCTAAGAATGCATTTGTGACTTTTATCATTAGAAATGACTCCTATTTACCAGGAGCTTTAGTTTTTGCTTATGGCTTAAGATTACAAACAACAAAGAACGACTTAATCTGCATTGTTTCTGATAATATATCAAAGACAGCTATCGCAGATCTTTTAGTCTTATATGATGATGTTTTAGTAATTGATGAGGTTTATGTGCCTCATGAAAGAAGACAGGAAAGACAAGATAGACCATTTTTATTTTCTCGTTTTAATGCGTTTAGATTAGGTCTTGACGGTGATCTAGGTAAAAAATATGATAAAATCATTATCGCAGATTGCGATATTTTACCAATAAGAAATTATGATTCACTATTTGATTTAGCTGCACCTGCCGGAATTATCAATGAGTTTAAAGAATACTGTATGGAATATTCTGATGGCAAATATATTGTTCCTGAGACAATTTTGGACAATGGTGAATGGTTATGGCATTCTCATTATGAAGATTATCCTCACGGAACGAAGTTGCCAAAAGAAATCACTGATAGAATTAATCAAGACAAAGAAAACATGGGAGTAAATGCATCACTTATGTTATTCAAACCATCAATGGCTTTGTATCAATCTGTGATGGATGATCTAGCCAAAAAAGAAATTCAAAAAGAAATCTCTTTATATAATTGGCCAGAAATGCAATACATTACTGTGAAATTAAGTGGTGAATGGACTAATGTTGATTTAAAATATTCTTCTTTTAATGGTTATCCTGTAATAGACGTGTTGTATGGCATTCATTATGCGGGATTAAAACCTTGGAGTATTAAAAACAAAAGTATCAAATCATATGGTAAGTTTGAAGACTATCAATTGTGGTTTCATAGTTATCTGAAAATGATAGATACTCACCCTGAATTAAAAAAAGGAAAACTTTTAAGAATATATAAATATTTTGAAGAGCTGATTGATGATGATAAATATCAGTTTAAAAAAACTGATTTACCACAATTCAGTCACTTTTTTGAATAAATCACACCTCAAATGAGGTGTTTTTATACAAAAATCAGCGAAAGGGCATCTATATTTCTCTAAAAATGATAAAATATAATTATAAAATAGAGTGAGGATTAAGCAATGAAAGCAATTCTTTATGAAGTGGTAGCTGAAGATACAGTCAAATGTTCCGTTTGTAGTCATTATTGTCTAATCAAAAACGGCAAAAGAGGACTCTGTGGTGTTAGAGAAAATGTCGACGGGGAACTTATTGCTTTAAACTATGGTTTAAGCATTGCGACTAGTATTGATCCTATTGAAAAAAAACCAATTTTTGAATATCTACCTGGAACCACTACCTATTCTTTTTCTACTGTAGGTTGTAATATGGATTGTCCTTGGTGTCAAAACCAAAGTATCTCTCAAGTTCCTAAACCAAATAACCCAGTTGAAGGATATAATATATCACCTGAGCTACATGTATCTCAGGCGGTAAACTATAATTGTCCTTCTATTTCCTATACCTATACAGAACCTACTATATTTTTAGAATATGCTTACGATACCATGAAAATTGCGAAGCGTAACGGACTTAAAAATATTTGGGTTACTAATGGATATATGTCATCTGAAACATTAGATATTATTCTTCCATATCTAGATGCAGCGAATGTAGATTACAAAGGTACGAAAGATACTTATAAGAAATATTTAAAATGCGATAATTTAGTTGTTTTAAATAACTTAAAAAGATTAAAAGAATCAAATATTCACTTGGAAGTAACAACTTTATTCATTCCAGGGATTAACGATAAAATTAGCGATATCAAAGCAATCATTAAAGACTTAACTACTTATCTTGGAACTGACTTTGTTTGGCATGTTTCGAGATTTTTCCCACATTACAAATTAAAAAATAAAGCAATCACTAAACTTTCTACCTTAAACAAAGCAAAACAACTTGGTGAAAAGGCAGGAATTAAAAGAATCTATTTAGGAAATACCTAGGGAGTGAAACTATGTCTATCTTAAAAGGTTATTGTGTACCACATCCACCATTAATAATTCCAGAAATAGGGGATGGTTTAGAAAAAGATATTATAGCTACTTCAAAAGCATATACTAAAATAGCGAAAGAAATAGCTCAACTAGCTCCTGATACGATTATTATCTCATCTCCACATACAACAGTATATGGTGATTATTTTCATATATCACCAGGGGATTCAGCTAGTGGTTCTTTTGAACGCTTTCATCATCCAGAGATACAGTTGAATGTAGACTATGATACTGAATTGATAGGAAGTATTATCAGTCTTGCATCTACGCTTGATTTCCCAGTAAGTACACACGGGGAAAGAGATGCAGAATTAGATCATGGAACAATGATTCCACTGTACTATGTCAATAAATTCTATAAGAACTATAAAATCATTAGAATCGGTATATCAGGCCTTTCATTAATGGATCATTATAGTTTAGGAAAGATAATCAGGTCAGTAATACCTAGAAAGCAAAAAGTGGTATGGATTGCTTCAGGAGATTTATCTCATAAGCTAAAAGAAGATGGACCATATGGTTTTGCAGAAGAAGGTCCTGTCTATGACCGCGAAGTAACGAAAATATTAGCAGATGGTAATTTCTATGAGCTACTTAAATTTAAATCTGATTTTTGTAATAAAGCCTCAGAATGTGGATTAGGTTCATTTACGATGATGGCCGGAGCCTTTGATGGCTACACAGTAGAACCTAAACTATTATCTTACGAAGGACCATTTGGAGTAGGCTATGCTTTAGCTAGTTTTAAACCACTAAGATATAGTGATGACCGAGAATTTGCGAGAACGTATAAAGAAAGAGAAGACCGTCAATTTAGAAATAAAAGAATGGATGAAGATGAATACATTACTTTAGCAAGAGCGGCCTTAGAATATTATATAAACAATCACCAAGAACTAGCTATACCTAAAGAAACATCAAATGAACTCTTAAAGAATAAAGCGGGGGTATTTGTTTCTCTTTATATAAATAGTAATCTAAGAGGCTGTATTGGTACCATTTCTCCAACAACGAATTCGATCGCTGAAGAAATTATTCAAAACACAGTAAGTGCCGGAACAAGAGATTATCGTTTTAATAAAGTGAGAGCCAATGAACTTGAAAGGATTGAATATAGCGTAGATATTCTTAAACCAGCAAAAGCAATTAAATCGAAGGAAGAATTAGATGTAAAAAAATATGGTTTGATTGTGAGAAGTGGTAAAAGGTCGGGCTTGTTACTACCAAACATAACTGGAATTAATACTATTGATGAACAAATAAGAATTGCGAAAAGAAAAGCAGGAATAAGAGATCAAGAAGATTGTAAAATGGAACGATTTGAAGTAATAAGACATAAATAAAAGGGTTGAATGTCAAGGATAGGGGTTCAACTAAATAAAAAGAAAAAAGAGGTGTTATTCCAAAGTTTGGAATAATGCCT
>JAEIOE010000071.1 GCA_016342455.1 Mycoplasmatota bacterium
ATATAATAAAGCACGCTCTTTGTCCGTTTCAGGCCATTAAGCGTGCTTTATTTATATTTGAACTGCAAAAGTTAAGATAAAAATTATGATGTATTAGAATATAAGGTATTAAACAAAAAAAATAGTCCATATATCATTAAAATCACAAAAATATAAACAAAACAAGAGTTGAGACTCTTGTTTTTTAATAAAAAAAAGAGGGAAAATCCCTCTTAATATTTTTCTGTATATATTTCAAATCTTGGTAGTTTCATAATCCTTGCATAAATGTTGAAAGGAAATGTTCTATTCTTTTGGTTATAATTAAGAATTTTAGCATCTCTCTCTCTTCTTAAGTTTTGTAAATTTTCGTATGTTTCAACAATATACTTGTTATCTGGATCTTTGATATCAATTTCTTGATATTCCGCATCAATATTTCTTAACAGAATACTTTTTTCTGTATGTGGCAAGTTCTTAATTACTACTGTAGTAAATGGTTCTAAAAGCTCAGACTGATGTATTTTATACATTAGATTAACTATTTTTCTTATTTCTATATGAAATTTAGATCTAATCTTATATACTTTTTTAAATTCCAATTGCATGTTTCTGATGATTAATATTGAAGTAACAGCTAAAATAATAACTAGCACTAACAACAATAAAAGTATTTCAAAAAATATATTTTCAAATACTATTGCAAGAATTAGAATAGGAAACAATTAAATCACATCCTTATTCAAATATTCTTTTAATAGCTCAACCTTGTCTAGTTTCTCCCAAGGAAGATCTAAGTCATCTCTACCAAAGTGACCATATGCAGAAGTTTGTCTGTATATAGGCCTTTTTAAATTTAGAGTTTGAATAATTGATTTTGGTCTTAAATCGAAATGCTTATTAATAATTTTCAAAATATCTTGTTCAGGTATTTTATTTGTTCCAAAAGTGTCAATTCCAATGCTAGTGGGTTTTGCTAATCCTATTGCATAGGAAACTTGAATTTCTATTTCATCTGCTAATCCTGCAGCAACTAGGTTTTTTGCGATATATCTAGTCATATAAGCAGCTGAACGGTCTACTTTTGAAGGGTCTTTCCCAGAGAAAGCTCCACCACCGTGATGTGCTCTACCACCATAGGTATCTACAATAATCTTTCTACCTGTTAAGCCTGAATCTCCAGAAGGTCCACCTATTACAAATCTACCTGTTGGGTTAATTTGGAAGGTTGTCGCTTCATCCATCATCTCTGCTGGAATAACATATTTAATAACATGTTCGATCATATCTTTATTAATTTGTTCCTGAGAAATCTCAGGTGAATGTTGCGTGGATAACAGAATATTGTCAAATCTTTTAAAAGATCCATCATCGTTAAATTCTACAGTTACTTGTGTCTTTCCGTCAGGTCTAAGATATTTTAAATCTCCATGTTTCCTAACATAAGTAAGTCTTCTAGCTAGTTTGCTAGCATAGTAATGAGATATAGGCATATAACTTTCAGTTGAGTTTGTTGCATAACCAAACATCATACCTTGGTCACCTGCACCTTGTTCCTTCGCGTTATTTTCATCCACACCCATAGCGATATCAGGAGATTGATCATTAATACAAACTAAAACAGCTAAGTTTTCTGCATCAAATCCGTATTTTCCTCTATCATAACCAATATCAGCTACTGTTTCTCTAACTATTTTTTGAATATCAACATAAATTTCAGTTGTTATTTCTCCTGCAACTTGAACTAGACCTGTAGAAACTAATGTCTCACAAGCAACTCTTGCGTTTGGATCTCTTTCTAAGATGGCATCTAAGATTGCATCAGAAATTTGATCGCATATTTTATCTGGATGTCCTTCTGTAACGGACTCCGATGTAAAAAACTTATACATTGTAAGCACCTCTAATCATATTAATCGATAATATATAGCTTCAAAGTCGTCGCTATATTTGCAAAATCTATCAACTATTTGCGGGTCAAAGTAAGGATAGAATTCTAGTTTAATTAAATCTATCGCTCTTTGATGTTTTAATTCTCTTTTATAGTTTCTAGTTTGCCTTAAAATTTCATATATTTCACATAACAGAATCACTTGTGATTCTCTATTGTTTTGAACTGAATTCATTTCTTTTATAAAATCTTTTGAAGCTGTTTTTTCAAAATGAGCTCTAACAATATCTTCGCCTTTTTTCTCCAGTTGAAGTCTTTTTATGATAACAGACCCGATAATGGTTTTTTCTCTTATTTTTCTAAAGTCAGTCTCATCTAAACTATCCTTTTCGTCATAATCATTAATTGATAGTGAGTTTTTCTTATCAACATGAATCGTTGAGAAATCAAAAAGTTCTTGGCAAAGCTTAGAAGAATATCCTAAGAAGTTTCCAAGTTTTCCAGCCATTTCAGCCACTCTTCTTGCGGCTTCTTCTTGGCCTTTTTCGAATTCTTCATCGCCACGTTGTTTATAAACACTTATCACATCAAAAACATCGGATACAACACCTTTGAAGTCTTTTTCCATTGCGCGTCTTTTTATAAGTTCTTCTTTCCGCTTGCTATTCAATTGTTCAGAAATTTTCGTGTTTGAATATAGGGCTATCATAAATACGGAAAGCACCAGTGTTCTTAAGAAGACATCTGTTAAGATTTCCCCTCTTACGTAATTCCATAAAGTGATAAAATCACTTGCATAAAGGTAAACTGGATATAAAACAATTAAATGAATAACTGTCATTGCCAGAATTGAAACTCTAAAAACTACAGATAATAATTTGGAGTCTTGATATAAAGTAATCACAACCAAAGAAAAATAAATCAATATATATGCGGCTTGTGTAATTGAAAATACTTGAACAGTAATGTCACTACCAGCTGAGAATACTAACTTTAAGTATACTGCAACAGCCATTAAGAATATATAAATACCAGATATATATTCTCCCATTTGTTGTTTTTGTAAGGTAGTTGGTTTTTCTCTCACCATTCTTCTAATAGCACGAGATACCGTAAACATAATGATAAAGAAAATAAATGTTACAATTAAGTTCATTTTAATATCGCTGCCCTTAGACCCGATTAAGGTAAACATTAAAAATACAATATTGGTAACCCAAATGATATTTCTAATAACTAGGTTTCTACGATAAAGAACTTGTGTTTCATCTAAAATATCTACTCCTGCTTCAAAACTAAATTTATTAATAAAGAAAAACTTGATTTTCTGATATAACTTAGAAACACTATTTCTTCCCTCTACTTCTATTTGCTTTGCGTTCGCAGCCACTTTATTTTCATCAAAGTTTTTCTTAAATGAAGATATTTTAAAAAATTCAATAATCTTATCTAAGAAACTCTTTTTCTTAGGGGCTTTTTCAACAGATACAGTGTCGAAATATGTATCAATTTTTTTCTTTGACAATTCTTTTTGCTCTTTTTTCTTTGCTACAGGGTCATTGTTACGGAAAAATTCATCTAATGTTTTCTCACGGTCATCCATCTACTCACCTCCTCTAATAATATTTTTCTATTTAAAAAAGTTTTGGTTCTTCAACTATTGTAGGATCTCTTCTTGCTTCTAATTCATTTTCCATTTGTGCTACTCTTGTAGATGCAGCGGCAGCTATTGCTCCCACAATATCATCTAAGAATGTATGACAAGCTGGTTGACCTTCTTTACCATCGCTGTTTAATTTAGCAACGATTCCTGGTTTATTAACGTCGATATCACCAAAATTTGTTCTTCCAATTGTTCCATACATACCCGCTAAATCTAATCCAAATAGTTCATCAATTCCAAACATACCTAAATCAGTAGCTAAAATTTGTTGAATTGGACCTTGAAATAATCCTTCTTCAGTCAAACGATCAATCTCAACACCTAATTGAACAATGTGAAAAACATCTCTTAATGATAATATTTTTTCTACAGAATCCATACAGTCTTGATAAGAAATAGAATCATTCCATTTTGACTGTTGAGCATGAGCTATTTTTGCTATTTCTCCAAGCTCTACCCCTCTTTTGTTTAAGATTGCAATATTCATTTCAAGCATTTCATCTCTTGAAAATAAGTTTCTATCACGATTCATATATCTTCCTCCTAACGGAAATATTCGAAAACTCTCTAACATATTATTATAACATATAATAATACGTTTAAATATACACTTTTCAATTATTGGAATTGTTTTCCTACCCTAAATAGAGATTTTCCAACTCCATTCATGAAATCATTTATCAACATTCTCTTCTTTCCTTGAAGTTGAATATCTTTTAGTATTACCACTCCTTGTTTTGCTTGAACGTAAACTCCTGATTTATCTATCTTAACTATTTCTCCAATATTGCTTGAATAATCTTCATCAAAATATTCAACGTTATATAGTTTTACTTTAAGATCATCAATCACCGCATAGGTTAATGGCCATGGATTAAATCCTCTTACGTGATTAAAGATATCACGAGCCAATTGATTGAAAACTATTCTTTCCTCTTCTGGTTTTATATTATAGGCATAAGTGATTTTAGATTCATCTTGTTTTTCTGGGATAATTTCATCGATATTCTCTAGTGTTTCTAATAATGCATCTTTGCCTATTAGAGCTAGTTTTTCCTCGATTGTTCCTACGTTGTCAAATTCCTCAATAGGAATAGCCATCTGGTTCAAAACTTCGCCTGAGTCCATTTTCATCGCCATATACATTACTGAGACACCTGTCAAAGCATCTCCATACTGAATTGCTCTATGCATTGGTGAGCCACCTCTATACTTTGGCAATAATGATGCGTGCACATTGATAGCTCTTGTTTTAGCATGAGCTAAAACTATTTCAGGTATCATTTGTCCATAAGCAGCAACGATAATGAAATCCAAATCTAAATCAGTAATTTTTTTATGGTCTTTTTTTATATTAACTGGTTGGAAAACTTCCAAACCTAATTCTAAGGCTTTTTCTTTTACAGCTGTTGCTTTTAACACTTTTTTTCGACCTACGGGTTTATCCGGTTGTGTCACAACCAATGCAACATCATATTTTTGATGAAGTCCTTCTAATATTGAAACAGCAAATCTCATGCTACCCATAAAACATACTCTCATAGTTATCTCCTAACCTACATTTGGAAAACGATCTATCCTAATATAGTTCTCATTCATTTGATATTTATCTAATACATCATTTAATACTTCGTTTAAATTACCTAAATCCCGATACTTAATTATTATCTCACAAATATATTTTGTCTTAATTCTTCTCACTTCTGGAATAGCTGGCCCTAGAACTATTGGCTTGTTATTAAGGTTTCTTTTTAAATGTTTCACAATTTCAATTCCATTATAGAAACTATCCCTCATGGATGGACCCATAATCTTTAGTTCTACCATATAATAAAACGGTGAGTATTTAGCTAGTTTTCTGATTCGCATTTCATGATGATAAAAACCTAAATAATCATTATTACAAGCATATTTAATTGCATAATGATCCGGATTAAAAGCTTGAATAACTACTTTTCCAAGTATACCTCTTCTTCCAGCCCTACCAGATACTTGCATCAGTAATTGGAAGGTTTTCTCTGGTGCTCTAAAATTCGATATATATAGATTATTATCCGCTTGAATAATTCCTACTAAAGTTACTCTTGGAAAATCTAAGCCTTTCGCAATCATTTGAGTTCCTAATAAAATATCTCCATTATTTTCAAATTCATGAAGCAATCTCTCATGAGCGTTTTTCTTTCTTGTTGTATCGTTATCCATTCTTACAATTTTAGCGTTCGGAAATAGAAGACCTAATTCTCCTTCTACTTTTTGTGTTCCAGAACCCATATATCTTAAATCTTCTGATTCGCATTTTACACATTTTTTAGGAATTTTCTCGTCATGTCCACAATAATGACATTTTAAAGAATGAGAATATTCATGATATGTTAAAGAGATATCACAATCTGGACATTGGAATACATGTCCACAATTCCTGCAAATGATAAAATTTGAATGACCTCTTCTATTTAATAAAAGTATTACCTGTTCTTTTTTCTCTAGTCTTTCTTTGATTTCTTCTTGAAGTTTCAGAGAAAAGGTAGAAGAATTACCTGAGATAAACTCTTTTTTCATATCGACCACTTCAACTTGTGGCAGCGTAGAATTTATTGCTCGTTTAGGTAAATCAAGCAATTCATAATAACCTCTTATTTGTCTAGCGTATGAATCTATATTTGGGGTAGCTGAACCTAAAATCATAACTGCATTATGATACTTAATTCTTTTCTTAAGCACCTCTACTGCATAGTAGTTAGGTGTGTTATCTTGTTTATACGTTGATTCATGACATTCATCTATTACAACTAAACCCAAATCATCAACTGGAGCAAAACATGCACTTCTCGCTCCGATAATGATTCTTGCTTCTTTTGCAACAACTCTACGCCATTCATCATATTTTTCTAAAGTAGACAAGCCTGAATGTAACATTGCGACTAATTTACCAAATCTGTTTCTAAATCGAGACATCATCATAGGTGTTAAAGCTATTTCAGGAACCAAGTAAATGACAGACTGATTTTTCTCAATAACTTTTTCAATTACTTTTAGATAGATTTCTGTTTTTCCGGATCCTGTAACGCCGTGTAATAAAAAGATAAACTCATTTCCTAATTCTTCCATGATTCGTTTATAAGCTACTTCTTGGTCTTCATTTAAAACGACATCTTTATCAACTGATTTATACAAAGAACTAACTTCCCTGTATTGCTCTTTATAATATGTTTTTACATATCCATGTTTTTCTAAGGTATTAATTACAGAAGACGTGATACATAAACTTTTTTGTGTATTAGAAACATTCGCTTCTAAATTCTTTTTCTTCTTTAAGTAGTTTACAACTGACATTTGTTTCTCTGATATTTTATCAATTGGCTTATTTGTTAGTTTTGCGAATTTATAGGACAACGATTTATTCTTTGACTTAATATCGTATATTTGTTTAATGTTGTGCTTCTTAATTTCTTTTTGGATTTGAGGATAGAATTCTTTCGCTACTGACTCCAGTAATACTTGGTCAGTATATTCAAAAACAGATTGAATCGATTCATCTATATCCTCTTTGTTTATCACTTGTATTTTTGGTTTATAAACAACCTTTAATGCAGCAGGTAACATTGTCTCCAAAATTTTTATTAACAACGCACTTGTTTCTACTTGGATAGACCTCGCCAATTCAATTAATTCTTCTGTAAGATATGATTCCATATCTATGATGCGTTCTATCGGTTTTAGTTCTTTTTTGTAATCGCTACTTTCAGCAATTTCCAAGCAAAATCCCATCGTGAATCTCTTACCAAAAGGAACGATAACTCTCGCTCCGATTTCTAATATATCACTATATTCTAAAGGGATAGAATAATCATATGTCTTATCAACATTTTTAGCCTTGATATCTACTAGTATTTTAGCAATCATATATATCCCTCCAATTTGTATTAATTATAACATTTTTAGTATATTGATTAAAGTTTTTATATTCTTTTCACAGAAAATGTCTATTTAATTGCATATATATATAATATAATATATAATATTTATAACATAATACAACTAAATAATTTTTGAAAGGATCAAAAATGGATAACATAGATTTGAAAGCGAAAGAGATCTTGGTTTTTGCTTTGGGAGGTCTTGGTGAAGTTGGAAAGAATATGACTTGTATTCAATACAACGATAACATTATCATCATTGATTCAGGACTTCTATTCCCTGATGAATATTTAATGGGAATAGATTACGTTTTGCCTGATTATCAGTATTTAATAGACAACCAAGAAAAGATAAGAGCTTTAGTAGTAAGTCATGGTCACGAAGACCATATAGGAGGTATACCCTTCCTAGTTAAACAAGTTAATATACCAATCATATACGCAAATGGTTTAGCGCATGGGTTGATACAAAATAAACTCGATGAAAGAGTTAATTTTCCTGTTAATTTGAAACACTATAAAGAAGATGATGAATTAGTTATAAGCGACTTCAAAATCACATTTTTTAGAACAAACCACTCTATTCCAGATACATTCGGAATCAGAGTACAAACCCCAATTGGTAGTATTGTACATACAGGAGATTTTAAATTCGATTTCTCTCCAACGGGAAATGATACAAACTACCACAAAATAGCTAAAATAGGTGAAGAAGGCGTATTATGTCTTTTATCAGACTCAACCAACGCTGAACTAGATGGTTTTACTATTTCTGAAAAAGTAGTATCAGAAACAATTAGAGACATGTTCGAATCAATTGAAGGTAGAGTTATTATCGCGACATTCGCTTCAAATATACATCGTATCCAGCAAATAGTTGAAGCTTCTGTACAAACGGGAAGAAGAATAGCAGTTTACGGAAGATCAATGATTAGAAATATTGAAGTTGGACACAAGCTTGGTTATATAAAAGCTCCTAAGGGAACATTTATCTATACCAGAAATAAATCTCAAATAACAGCTAAAAAACTTACCATTCTTTGTACCGGTTCTCAAGGTGAACCATTAGCTGCATTAACAAGAATTGCTGCTGGAACTCACAAACAAATTTCTTTAATGCGAGGAGATACAGTCATATTATCTTCTTCTCCGATTCCAGGAAACTTGGAATCTGTAAATAGAACAATTAATATGCTATATAAAAATGGCGCTAAAGTAATTACGCAGTCTCCTTTTGCAGATGTTCATTCATCAGGACATGGTGGACAAAACGAATTAAAATTAATGTTAAAACTAATGAAGCCTAAATACTTCATGCCAGTTCATGGCGAATATAGAATGCTTAAAATTCACGCTGAACTTGGAGAAGACACTGGAATTCCTAAAGAAAATATTTTCATTATGGAAAATGGTGATGTGTTAGCTCTTAGTCAAGAAAAAGCGTATATCAAAGGTAAAGTTCAAACTTCGGATATATACGTAGATAGCGATAGTATTGGTGAAGTAGGTTCTTTAGTAATTAAAGACCGAAGAGAATTATCTGATGATGGATTACTGTCTGTAATCATCACTATAGACGAAAAAAATCGAGAAGTTGCCTGTGCACCTAATATCGTGAGCAAAGGTTTTATCTTTGTAAAAGATCATGAAAATATGGTTAAAGATATGCAAGAAAAAGTTATTAAGGCATGTGATAAGTTCTTAGAGCCAAGTAAAAAACTAAACATTAACGGTATGAAAATTGAAGTTACAAGAGTTTTAAAAACCTATGTAGGTAAAGAAACAAATAAAACCCCAATGATTATGCCAGTAATAATGGTACTGTAAATAAAAATCCGCGTCTTCAAGGCGCGGTTTTTCGCCTTTACCTATAAGGCCGGTTACTGGCAGCACCGATTTCGGTGCTTTTTTGTTTGCCAATTGCCATTGACACTCTTACTTACC
>JAEIOE010000072.1 GCA_016342455.1 Mycoplasmatota bacterium
ATTTATAAAATCAACTAAACTTCCATTATTGGTCGTTTAGTTGATTTTATTATATTCAAAGTGTCAAACTTGGGTGAAAAAATCAGAGTTAATTTCTGAATTAGAAGAATTGGATAAATAAATAATTTTTAAAACAAAAAAACACCACGATTAGATTCGCGGTGTTTTATTTGTATTCTTGATATACTAATTTCTGTTTTTCATTGAAGGGAATAGTAATACGTCTCTAATTGATAGTGAGTTAGTTAATAACATAACTAATCTATCAATACCAATACCGATTCCACCAGTTGGTGGCATACCATATTCTAAAGCTTCTACAAAGTCAGTATCTAAGTCGGTTGCTTCTTCGTTTCCTAAAGCTTTTTCTTTTAATTGGTTTTCAAATCTTTCTAATTGATCGATTGGATCATTTAACTCAGTATATGCATTTGCATACTCGTTTGCGTTTATAAATAACTCAAATCTTTGAGTAAAACGAGGATCCTTAGGATCTTTTTTTGTTAATGGAGATATTTCAATTGGATGCCCATAAACAAAGGTAGGTTGAATTAGATCTTGTTCACAGAATTCTTCGAAGAATAAGTTAACGATATGTCCTACACCATATAAGTGTGGTTCCACATGTAATCCTTTTTCCACAGCCAATTTCTTAGCCTCTTCAAAATCGTTAATTTGGAAGAAATCAATTCCGGTTTTCTCTTTGATAAGATCAACCATGTGAACTTTACGCCAACCTTTTGATAAGTCTATCTCAATGCCATCGTATTCGATTTTAGTTGTTCCATTAATTTCTTGAGATAGATGAGAAATTAAGTCTTCACTTAGATCCATCATCCCTTGCAAGTCAGAATATGCTAAGTACAATTCAATAGTTGTAAATTCTGGATTATGAGTTCTATCGATACCTTCGTTTCTAAATAATCTTCCAATTTCATAGACACAATCAAAACCACCTACGATTAGTCTTTTTAAATGCAATTCAGTAGCTATTCTTAAAAAGAATGGCATATCTAATGTATTATGGTGTGTGATAAATGGTCTGGCGTTTGCGCCACCTAAATCAGGCTGTAACACAGGCGTTTCCACTTCTAGATATCCCAAGTCATCTAAGTACCTTCTCATTAGAGAAAGGATTTTCGAACGTTTAACGAAAGTCTCTTTTACGTCTGGATTCATAATTAAATCCACATAACGACGACGATATCTTTCTTCGACATCAGTTAAACCGTGATATTTTTCAGGTAAAGGTCTTAGTGCTTTCACTAGATGTTGAAATGATTCAGCTCTAATTGATAGTTCACCAGAATTAGTAATCATAGCTGTACCTGTAATACCGATGATATCACCTATGTCTCCTTTTTTAAAGATTTCATAATTTTCATCGCCGATTACGTCTTGACGAATATAAAGTTGAACGAGTCCGTATTGATCTTGAATATGGACAAAACCAGCTTTCCCTTTTACTCTTCTAGACATGACTCTACCAGCGATTTTTATTATTTCTTTTTCTTCCATATCGTGAAGTTCTTCTTTGCTATAGTTTTTATAGGCTTCTTTTACAGTTTTTGTATTATAGTTTCTATCAAAACGTTGCCCATAAGGATCGATACCTAATTCTTTTAGGTGTTCAGCTTTTTCTCTTCTAATAATTTCTTGTTCTGTCAATTTTTGTTCCATGATACCCTCTATTCTGGTTCATAACCTAATGCTAATTTTAATAATTCTAAATTGTTATACATTTCCGTAATATAGTCTGCTCCACCTTCAATTTCATCATCTGACAAAGCTTGTAAAATGTTAAACTCAATTTTTATAGGCTCTAAGTCTAATCGGACCATTTCATCAAATACTGCATTTGATAAAGGCGATGAAGTAAAACGTTCATAAATAATATATTGAATGGAATGATCAATAGCATCATTCACAATTTCTTGTTTTTCTGCGCTTGTAAATTGTTCAGCTTCTTCATGATATCCTGGAGATATAGAAAGATAGTCAAAAGCATAATCACTTCTAAGATATCCGTATATGTTAGTAGAAGTTAAAGCAACTTTTTGAGCGTTAGAAATAACTAATTCAAAGTCGTCACTAAGTTCTTGAAGATTTGATAAAAGATTTAAGTAGTTTGTTTCCATGAGTTGATCTGGATCATCAAATTTTAATAAAATTTTATCATATATCAAAGCAGCTATTTGTTGAATTTTTAAAGGAGAAATCCAAAAATGCGGATCGATTCCTAATGCATCCTCATCTTCATGCTCATCCTCATCCTCATGAAATTCACATTCGTGGGAGTGAATGATACCTGGAATAAATTCAACATAACTTGTTTCGTCTTCAATTTTAATCAATTCTACTACTCTATCTGTAAATATACTCTCAATATTTTGGTCAATATATTGGTCATAGTTTGCACCAACATAGAATAAATATGTCGATTCAGTCATTGCGATAATTTCTTTAGGAGACCAATCGACAGAACTTTCATGTGATGTAACGCCAGGAACAATATCTACTGTATAGCTGGTTCCTTTGAAGATTTCTTCTGTTACATATTTTAATGGATACACCGTTACGTATACATCATGTGGGTCTTCTTGAGCACAAGAGAGCAACGTGATGGACAACACTAATGTAATTAATAAAACAATAATCTTTTTCATATAAATTTCACCTATAATATTATAACTTATTTTAACTTAATTTTCTATCGCTTATTATTTCATATAAGTCTTGTGCAGCATCTTTTCTTACGTATTGAGTTACTTCTCTTACTTTTATGATTAATTCTTTATTTCCGTAAGTTATCGTAAGAACATCTCCCGCTTCCACATTAGATGCAGGTTTTGCGATTCTATCGTTAATGGTAATTCTTTGCTTTTTACTTACTTCTTTAGCGATAGTTCGACGCTTAAATATTCTTGATACTTTTAAAAATTTATCTAGTCTCATAATGCCTCCAAATAGTAAGAATAAGGGATACAATTACGTATCCCTATATTTTTTAGTGAGCTATTGGTCCAGTTTTTGGTTTAACTGGTTCCTTTTTTTCTTCATCGGGTTTGTCATCAAGGTCAGATGCTAATATATTATCCCATCTTTTTAATTTACCTGTTTCGTTAATTTCATTGATATCTTCTCTATTAAGAGTTTCAACTTCTAATAGGTATTTTGCTATTATTTTAAGTAAATCAATATTGTTTTGGATAAGTTTTTTTGCATCTTCATAACATTCATGGATAATTCCTCTAACCTCTTTGTCAATTTCAGTTGCGATTGCTTCAGAGAAAGTGCTAGATTTTCCATAATCTCTACCTAAGAAAACTTTTTGAGATTCAGATTCATATGTAATTGGACCTAAGTTATCACTCATACCATATTGAGTAATCATAGCTCTCGCAATGGCGGTAGCTCTTTCTAAGTCGTTATGTGCGCCAGTAGAAATTTCATTAAATATAATTTCTTCCGCTACACGTCCACCTAATAAACCAGTAATTATGTCTTTTAAGTTTTGTTTTGTTTGTAAGAAAGCTTGTTCTACTTCAGGTAACATTAAATTGTATCCTCCCGCTTGACCTCTTGGGATGATTGTTACTTTGTGAACAATATTTGCATTTTCTAGTTTTAAACCTATAATTGTATGTCCCGCTTCATGGTGGGCTATAAAATTTCTTTCTTTTTTTGAGAATACTCGAGATTTTTTAGCTGGTCCCATCAATACTCTATCAACCGCTTCATCGATATCGTGTAATTCGATTTGTGTACGGTTTTCTCTAGCGGCTAGAAGCGCAGATTCATTCATCAAGTTTTCTAAGTCAGCTCCAGTGAATCCTGGCGTTCTTTTAGCAATATCTTTAAATGCGATCTCTTTATTAATTTTCTTATTTCTTGAGTGAACTACAAGGATTTCTTCGCGTCCTTTTACATCTGGTTTACCAACATAAATCTGTCTGTCAAATCTCCCCGGTCTCATTAACGCTGGGTCTAAGATATCGGCGCGGTTAGTAGCTGCGATAATGATAACTCCAGAATTATGTCCGAATCCATCCATTTCTACAAGCAATTGGTTTAAAGTTTGTTCTCTTTCATCATGTCCACCACCAACACCAGTACCACGTTGTCTACCTACTGCATCAATTTCATCGATGAATAGAATACAAGGTGCGTGAGCTTTCGCTGTTTTAAACATATCTCTTACTCTAGAAGCTCCAACCCCTACAAACATTTCTAGGAAGTCAGAACCGGCAACGAAATAGAACGGTACACTAGCTTCACCTGCAACGGCTCTAGCTAATAATGTTTTACCAGTTCCTGGAGGTCCTACTAAAAGAACACCCTTAGGAATTCTAGCTCCTAAATCATTGTAACGTTTTGGATTTTTTAAGAAATCAATAATTTCACCAAGTTCTTGTTTTTCTTCATCAGCCCCGGCTACATCATTGAATGTAGTATTCATGTTTTTATTAACTTTAGCTTTTGATTTACCAAAATCAAAGGCTTGTTTGTTTTGATTGTTTCCATTTTTCATCATGAAATAGAACATAAATACAAATCCACCAAGAATTAAAATGATGAAGATTACATTTCCTATACTATAACTTGATGCAGGCTCAAACACGTAAACAACATCATTAGCTGTAAATGCAGTACCACTATTTGGATCAAGATCATTATTTAATGTATAAATTTTAGCTATTGCGCTATTTAACTCATCGTCATTTGCAAAATAGGTAATATATTCATTACCGCTTGTTAAAACTCCGGTTACTTGATAAGCGCGGTAGTTTGAGTCTCCTGAAGCAGGAGTAACAGTAACGGTTTCAACACCTTGACCAGTTAATACAGCTTCAAATTGGCTGTTTGTTAAAGGCGTTGGGGCGTTCATATTACCGAATGTTACAAATATAGTTATCACGATTACAATCAGAATTAGAATTGTTAGAAATTGACTAGTTCTATTTGTAGCGGGATTTGATGGTTTTTTTTGTTGAATTTTTGGCATATAATCCTCCTTATTTCTTGTAAACCTCTTCTTTTAATACACCAACATATGGTAAATTGCGGTACATTTCATCATAATCTAAACCGAAGCCCACAACAAACTCCTTTGGAATTATTGTTCCTACGTATTTAGGATTGAATTCGACTACTCTACCAGCTGGTTTGTCTAATAATGTAACGACTTCAACTGATTTTGCACCACGATATTTTAATAATTTTGATATTACAGAGATTGTTTTTGCTGTGTCAACAATATCTTCTGCAATTAAGACATCTCTACCTTTAACGGGGATATCTAAGTCTCTAGTAATTTTAACATCACCAGTAGAAGCAGTTCCACCGTGATAACTTTGAACACCCATTAATTCGATTTCCATATATAAATCAATGTGTTTCATAAGTTCGGTCATGAAAGGCATACAACCTTTTAACAATCCAATTACTAACGGTTTTTTACCTTTGTAGTCTTCTGTTATTTGTTTTCCAAGTCTTGCGCTAATTATTTTAATTTCTTCTTCTGAAACTAAAACTTTCTTAATGTCTTTTTCAAGCATTTCTCTAGCCCTCCTGATAGATTAGATATAATTTGAGTTCTCCAGGTTTTTTCTCTTTGAAAACTTTCGGAATCCACAATATTTCCTGCTCTTTGTTTAAAAAGATAGGTAATTGGTTTCTTTGTTCTAGAGGTGTCTTTTTGTTTATGAAAAGATCCTTTAATTTCTTTGTACCTGAAGTGGTTTTAATTTTGTCCCCATTCCTCCTATTTCTAATAGTAATTGGAAAAATGAAATCTATGTTATTATAACACAATTCAAACATATTATCATAATATTTGTTTGGTTTATTAGTTATAATAACTAAATCCCCATTAGGAAGAATAATATCTTGTGGCTTGTCAATTATATATTTATATTCATCCAACTCATTCTTACTATCTGTAAAGTAAATTGAGTTGTAACTTTTATAAATATACAACAAGTCATTGAAGGGCAACTCAAGGTTTGGTTTCTTATTACTAAATAATTTAACGATATCTTGAATATTGATATAGTTCAATTCAATAGAATTATCTGTTTTGAGATTGATGATTTTCTTGATTACATCAATCTTAATGATTTCATCTAATTCATTGAATTTATCTACTTCAACTTCATAGCTTTTAATTGATTTATTTACAGATTCTTTTATAAATCTACTAGAATGTTTCTCGATGAAATCATATGCATTTGTAAGATATTCAGAAAACTGTTTAAACTTATTTAAGTATTGCGGATTTTCTTGTTCAAGAAGTGGAAGTACATGATGTCTAAATCTGTTTCTTGTGTAGTGGTCTTCTTGATTAGAATGATCTTCGTTATATAGAATATTATTTTCTTTTTGATAAGCTAAAATTTCTTCTCGAGACACGGTCAATAAAGGTCTAATGATTTTCACGTTTTGATATTTTGTTTTCGCTAAAATACCTCGGTAACCTTCAAACGAAGAACCTCTAGTTAAGCGCATTAAGATAGTTTCAGCATTATCATTAGCGTTATGGGCTAACACAATTTTGTTTGCGCCGATTTTATTTGCTGTTTCAACGAAGAATTCATATCTTTTGGTTCTAGCAAAATCATGAAAATTCTCATTTGAGTTTTTATTTAATAAACCAACATAACAATTAATAGAAAGCTTTTTACATGTCTGCTCTACAAGCTGACAGTCTAGAAAGCTTTCTTTTCTTTTTTGATGATCAAAAGTTGCTACTGCAATTTTGAGTTTAAAAGTGTCGCGCAAATCATTTAAACAATGGAGCATAACCATTGAATCAATACCTCCGCTTACAGCCAATAAAAGAAAGTCATTTTTTTTAACTAAGTTTGTATTTAGATTGTTTAGCAAGGGGATCGCCTCCAATAGTGAATATTTTTAATATTGATAATAAAATATATACAATCTTTTGGAGAAAAGATAATTGCATATGAATTGTATCAATAATTTGTGATAAAAACATGATTTATTTGTTATGAAATCAAAAAATTCCTTATTTAACAATATTTTGGTATAATATACTCGATAAATTATACGAGGTGTTTATGAAAAGAATAATATTAGCTAGTAATTCTCCAAGAAGAAAAGAATTAATGAAGGTATTAGATGTAGAATTTGAAATTAATGCAAGTGATATTGAAGAGGAAATTGATCCAAAACTAGAACATGATGATTTAGTTATGGACTTAGCTTTCCAAAAAGCATATGCAATATTCAAAGATAATAAAGATGCTATCGTTTTAGGTTTTGATACATTAGTCGTATTAGATGATTATGTATTAGGAAAACCTAAAGATGAAGAAGAAGCTAAACTATTTTTAAAGCTTCTATCTGGAAGAACTCATAGAGTATTAACGGGTTGCACTATTTTAACGAATGGATATTCCAAATCGTTTTATAGTGACGCGTTCGTAACTTTTATGGAATTATCTGAAGAAGATATTGATGAGTATATACAAACTGGCGAGCCAATGGATAAAGCTGGTGCATATGGTATCCAAGCTTATGGCGCTAAGTTAGTTAAATCAATATCAGGAGATTACTTCACTATTGTAGGATTCCCAGTAGCAATGATTAATGTAGAATTAAAGAAAGTAATAAATAGATAAGGCTGAAAAAGCCTTATTTTTTTGCTTTCTTAACTGCTTCACAAACTGTCGTTACAACTCTTTCATCAAAAATACTTGGTAAAATAAACTCAGCGCTTAGTTCTTCGTCAGAAACTAATGATGCGATAGCGTTTAAAGCATTCAGTTTTATTTCGAAAGTAACGCTCTTTGCTCTTGATTCAACGATTCCTTTCATTAAACCTGGGAAGATTAAAACATTGTTGATTTGATTAGGAAAATCACTTCTACCAGTACCAACAATACTAGCTCCAGCATTTTTAGCTAAGTCAGGCATAATTTCAGGGTCAGGATTAGCCATCGCAAAGACGATTGGGTCATCGTTCATAGATTTTACCATATCTTCAGTAAGAATATTTCTAGCACTTACGCCAATGAAAACATCTTTACCAACCATTAATTCGGCTAAAGAATTAACTTTCTCTTTTGGGGATATAATTAATCCTTCTTTTATAATATCTTGCTCTACGTTATTAAAGATATCATAGCAGCATTCGCTTAGAACACCACGAGTATTAATGCCATAGATGTGTTTAGCTCCCATTTTGTTTAAGGTTCTAATAATTGCGTTACCAGCAGCTCCAGTGCCACAAACAACAATCTTTTGATCTGAGATATCTCGTTTTAGATATCTAAGTGCATTTTTAAGTGCAGCACCTACTACAATAGCTGTTCCGTGTTGATCGTCATGGAAAACTGGGATATCTAACTCTTCTTGAAGTCTATTTTCAATATAGACACATTCAGGAGCTTTAATATCTTCTAACATTATTCCACAAAAAGTTGGAGATATGTGCTTTACGGTTTTAATGATTTCATCAGGATCCTTTGTAGCTAAGCAAATAGGTACAGCTTGAATACCTGAAAATTTATATAATAATGCGCTTTTCCCTTCCATAACAGGCATTGCAGCTTCTGGGCCTATATCGCCCAAGCCTAAAACAGCTGTACCATCAGTAACGATAGCTACAGTCTTTCCTTTGGTAGTGTATTCGTAGGCTTTTGACTTGTCTTTTACGATTTCTAAGCAAGGTATTGCTACTCCCGGTGTGTAAGCCATGCTCATATCGTCTTTTGTTTCTAATGGAATATTAGGAACAAGATCTAATTTGCCGATGTTTTTCTTATGTAAATCTAGTGTTTTTTGTTTAAAAGTATCCATTTTTCACCTCTATAAATGTAATTGTCTATATTATAACATTATAATAATATCATTTCATGTATTTTTGTCTTGCTTTTAAAAATAATATTTGATATAATACATCTGCTTAAAAATAATAAACTTTCTATGATAATTAAAAGATCATGGCAGAAGGAGACGGATATGAGAGAAAAAATACATCCAAAGTATCATAACATCACAGTTACTTGCTCAACATGTGGAAATACATTTGAAACTGGGTCAACTCAAAAAGATATTCATGTTGATACATGTTCAAATTGCCACCCATTCTACACTGGAAAACAAAAATTCAATGTTATCGCTGGTAGAATTGACAAGTTCAATAAGAAGTATGGTATTTCAGAAGAACAAGAAAATGAATAAAAGCCAAATAATTTTGGCTTTTTTTATTTAATAGGAAATTGTATTTAGCTTATTAAATATAAAGTAATATATATAAATATAATGTAGGATAAGTT